>NZ_JBEXFQ010000038.1:0-57252 GCF_040606855.1 Nocardia sp. NPDC005366 | reverse complement strand
AGCGCGCCCGATCGTCGCCCAGGCGAATGTCGACACGCAAGGTCGAGTGGTCCCACCGGCCGTTTCGGTCGTCGGGTGTTCGGTGGCGTGGGGTCTATTTCGTGTGGTCGATGTTGTGTTCGAGCCACTCCAGCAGGGCCGTGGTGGTGGTCGTGTCGTAGCCGGTGGTGTGGACCCCGGCGGTGGCGAAGCGGGCCGCGTCGCTGCCCTGTCGGGCCAGGTCACCCACCGCGACACCGGTGGCAGAGCCGGTGGTGTAGGTCTGGGCCAGTGTCGCGACCCCGGTCCCGGTGAACGCGGACGCGGTCGCGGCGAGGAGGTCGGTGGCGACGGGGGCGAACCCGGTCAGTGCGAGTAGCGCGGCGAGGGGGTCTCCGGTGGTGAGTGCGTGGAGGGCGGTCCAGGCGATCTCCTGGGCTCGCCCGATGTCGGTGGCGATGCGCGTGATGTCCAAGCCTGCTACGAGTCCGACGATCTGGGCCGCGATCGCGACCGTGCCGGAGGTGTCCAGGGGCGCGGCCAGGCTCAGCGCACGCGCCACGAGTCGCAGGTCGATACCGGCGGCCATGCTCACGAGGGGGCGGAATTGGTTGTTGAGGTCCCCGGCGATGCGGTGCAGGCCGGGGATGTCCCCGGTGCCGACGAGTCCGGGTAGTTGGGCGAGGTCGTTGATGATGGCGGGTACGTTCGCGGCGAACCCGGACAGCCCACCGAGCACGGTGATCACCTGGGCGAGGACCTGGGAGGGATCCAGGCCCGCGATCGAGATCCCGGAAGTGGTCGGTGCTGTCCCGGCCATGCCGGTACTGGATGCCGGTGCCGAGCCGGGGGTGGTCGTCGTGCTGGTCGAGGCCCGATTCGGCGCGGGAGTGGCCTGAGCTGGAGTCGGTGTGGAGGTGACGGCGCGGCCTACCGAGGCGAAGGCTGGGGATGTCTCGGGAGTTGTCGAGCAGTAGAGGTCGCCCTCGGCGCACATTGTGCGGACACGGTCGCCGAGGTCGCCGAAGTCCTGGGAGCGCGGTCCGGCGATGCCCTGGCCCGATACCGGATCACCGAGCTGGGTGGTGGCGGGGTCGCGATGCGGGTCGGACAGGAGTCCGACCGCGATCACCCGCGAGGCCGGTATCGGCCCGCGATTGTTGCCGATCGCGGTGGCGAGGTCACCGACGATATCGGCGCCTTGGGAATAGCCGGCGAGGACCACCCGCGTGCTAGAGCACAAGCCCGCCAGAGTCGCGGTGAGTGCCTGCGCGCCTTGGGTTTGCGAGGTGGCGTAAGGGGCGGCGTCGGCGGTGTAGGCGAGAGTGCGTACCTCGATATCGCGGCCGTAGCGAGCGGTCAAGCCCTGCGCGATCGGGGCGAGCATCCCGACCGGCCGGGTCGAGTCGGCGGTCGGTGTCGTCTCCCACGTGCCCGGTACCAGGATCGCGGTCCAGGGCGGGCAGTTGGTAGCGGCGGGGGCCGGTGTCGGGTCTGCGGCGGCGACACCGGCCCCGACGACGGTCGCGACGGCGGTGGCGGCACACAGCAGCGCACGAGCGAAGCGGCGGGCGCGGACGGGGCGAGGGTGGGTGTGTCGGTTGTGCATGGTGAGGGTCTCCAATCGGGGGGCGGGACGGGTGTCTCGGTGTCACCGAGACGTTCTCGGGAGTTCGGGTACGGAGGGAGAGGTTTCGGTTGCCAGGCAGTGGCGGGCCTGCGGTCAGGGTGAGTCGCGCGAATCTGGTTGTGCCGGTGCGGAAATGGCGGAGGGTCGGGTCGTGGCGTAGTAGTCGTCTCCGGGCCACCGATATCCACTGATTTGGACGGGCTGTCCGATATCGGGCGCGTGCACCATCCGCCCATTCCCGAGGAAAAGTCCGACGTGGTGGACGTTGTCGGCGGTTCCGTAGAACATGAGATCACCGGGGGCGAGCTGGTTTTCGGGAACGCGGGGACCGGTGTGGATCTGGTCGTAGGTGACGCGCGGCAGGGTGATCCCGGCGGCGCGGTAGGCGGCTTGGGTGAGCCCGGAGCAGTCCCAGCCGCCGTTGACGTCGGGGCCGTTACCGCCCCACACGTACGGAATACCGAGTTGCGCGCACGCGAAGGAGACCGCCTGCCCAGCAACCGCGCTCGCCGCTTCGATGGTGTGGCAGTCCCCGCCGCCGGAGGGTGTGGTGGTGCGGTAGCGGGCGGCTTGGTCGAGGACCTGGTTCACGTACCAGTCGGCGTGGTTGTATGCCCAGATCGCCGCGTAGAGGTCGGCGGGTGCGCCGGAGTCGCACAGGTAGTGGGCGGCGGCGTGGATGGCGTCGCTCGGGTCGTAGCGCGAGGGTGGACTCGCCCCACCCGGCGGTAAGGAGTGTCGGGCGATGACAGCGTCGAAGGTCGGGGCGAGGAATTGCATGGGTCCGGCGGCCCCGGATGAGTTCTCCCCGGACCGCACACCCGGTAAGGGTGAGCGTCCGTGGTCGGTTTCGATCTTGCCGATCGCGGCGAGCACCGACCAATCCAGACCAGGGCAATCGGAGGCGGCTTGCTGATACAGCACGAGTAACTCTGGTGGGATGTCCTCTCGCGCGGACGGACTCGGGGTACTGCCCGCCCCGGCCGAGGTTCCGGGGCCGGGGGTGGGGAGTGGTTGTTGGTAGACGATGACGGTGGTGACGACGGCGGCGATCACAACAATCAAGAACAGGACCGCCGCGCTGCCCGCACCGAGGGCCTTGACCAGCATCGGCGGGTTCACCTGCCCGAGAGGGTCGGTGGGCGTGGTGGTGGCGGTGCGAGCATGACCTGCCCGCCGAGGGTGAGGGTGCTCTGTTCGATGTCGGGGTCGGGTGGGGTGCGGCGCGGCCACACGGCGGCCAGCTCGTGCAGGTGCAGTCGGCTCGCGCTGTTCGTGTCCAGGGGAAGCCACACCCGGTCGGCGGGACTCGGATCAGGGAAGGGTGCGAGGTGTTGTGCGGCGGCGGTGGCGACGGGCACCGCGTCGGGGTCGGGTAACCGTTCCCAGGTTCGGCGTAGCGCGTCGCGGGTGTTGGTTTCCCGGAGCGCGGTCGGTACCCAGAACAGGATCGGGGTGACCCGTCCGGTGGTGCGGGCGAGTTCGCTGTAGCCGGAGAGTTTGGCGGCTACTCGCGGTAGTGAGGTGGTGGCGAGGTCGTATTCGAGGAAGAAGTCCAGCGTCGAGTCGTGGTCGGGGTGGGTGTAGCGGCCGTAGGCGTCGGGGCGGGCGAGGTCGCCCCAGAGGCGTTGGCAGCGGGTCTGTGACCACCACGCCGCCACTCGGTTGTCTGGCTCGTGGTTGGTGGTGAGGGTGGTGAACCATTCGTTGACGCCGAGTGTGTGGGTCAGGTGCAGGCTGTGGGCCACGGCGAGGGCTTGTTGATGGTTGTAGCCGAGGTCTCGTGGGCCGACTCCGGCTTCCGCGGCGAGCACGGTGGCTCCGGCGGGGGCCAGGACCCAGTGCGAGGGGGTGCTGCCCCGGGTGAGTAGCGGCCGGAACCGGTCCAGGACCCGGTAGTCGTGCAGGATCGCCAAGCGGCGGCGGGCGATCTTGTAGGTGGGGAAGGCGAGTTCGGCGAGTTGGTTGGTGGTCAGGACGCGGTGTTCGTGCACCATCCGCAGGATCCAGCGGTCACGACCGGTCAACGGCGTCACCTTCACCGCTCCCGAAGGCCGGGGTGGGGAGGGGTGCGGCGCGCGCATGTCGGCTTGCCGATCGGGGTGAGAGATCATCAGCGAGAAAACCTTTCGCAGAGACGAAGACACCGGGTACCGGTGTTGCCGGGACGCGCGCCGCCCTCGGCGGTGATCTAGCTCAGCCGGGGATCACCCGTGCTGGCTGCCGGGCCGCTGACGACGACCGGTGCGCTACCGGGCGCGGGATCGGCCAGTGTGGTGGCGAGTCGGGTGCGGGCGGCGGCGGCGATCTCACGGGCACGACCCGGGATCGGGGGATCCAGAGGGCGGGTGGTGAGGGTGAACGGTCGCGCGTTCTGCCCGTCCACGAGCAGGCGTGCGGCGGCGTGGAAGGCATCGAGGTGACTCAGGTCGTGCTCGGACAACCACGGCTCGGTATGCCGCGCGAGATCCCTGGCGTCCTCGGGACTTACGGCGAAGATGATTTTGTTGCGGGCATTCGCCGAGATCCCGTCACGTAACTCGCGGGAGAGTTGGCCGAGGTTCTGGTGGGCGAGCAGTAGGGAGAGTCGGAGTCCGCGGGCTTCGGCGAGCATGTCCTCCACCGGGGTCGACAGGTTGAGAAAGTTCTGTGCCTCATCGAGAACGAGCGCGGCGTCGGGGCGGTCGGCGGCAGGGACACGAGCGCGGGCGGTGACGGCCTGCCAGGTGCGAGCCACGAGTAGCGACCCGACGAGGCGGCTGGTTTCCTCTCCGAGTGAGCCTTTCGGCAACCGGGCGAGGCAGATGCCGCCGTTGTCGAGGATGTCGGCGAATTCGACGGTGGAGGGTCCGCCCGCGATGGCGGCGCGCACGAACGGCCGGAGGAGGAAGGCCCGCAGCTTGTTCAACAGTGGGCCGGTGAGTTGGGCGCGTCCGGTGTCGGTGAGTTGTTCGTAGCTGTCCCAGAACCCGCGCAGGACCGAATCCGGGGTGGTGCGGGTGACGCGTTGCCGGTAGGCGGGTTCGGTGAGCAGGCGCGGCAGATCGGCCAGGGTGGGTGTGCCGGGTTGTGCGCAGAGTGTGAGCAGGCTGGCGCGCATGATGTCGTCGGTGCGTGGTCCCCACCATTGGGCGAAGATGCGGTGGAACACGGTGACGAGGTTGTCGACCGCGAGATCCATTCCGGCTCTCCCGATCCGCCCGATATCGAGAGGATTCACACACGGCGGCGGTGTATTGGCGTCGGCGTCGAACAACACCACCCGCTCCCCGAACCGCGACGGCAACCGCGACAGGATGTCAGTGACCAAATCGCCTTTCGGATCGACCACGATCACACCGCGCCCGGCGTCGGCGTCATCGAGGATCATCCGCGCCAACAGCGTTGATTTACCGACGCCGGTGGGGCCGAGGATGTGCAAATGGTGGCGGGCGTCGGATACTTTGACCGCGACGGGGCGGTGTCCTCCGGTGTCGGAGATGCCGAGGGGTTTGGTGTGCGCTCCGGCGACCGGGATTTGGGGTGCCGGGGACAGGGCGCGGGCTCCGGCGCGTTGCAGGCCGGGGAGTCCGTCCTCGGTCGGGAGGTGCGCGATGGAGGCCAACTCTGCTGCCGAGAGCAGGTTCCCGCGCCCGAGTCGCCGCTCGCCCATCGCTCGCGTCAACCGGAGGCGACGGTGTCGTCGGTAGTAGTTGTGGTCGGTGCAGGCCCCGAACACCGTCGCGAGGGCGTCCGCCCGTCCGCGCGCGACCTTTCGTGCTTGGGAGACGCCAGCGTGGTCGGGCTCGTCGGTGACCGGGATGGAGACCGCGTAGCGCACGAGGGTTTCCCAGTGCGGGCCGCGCGCTTTCACCGCTGCCGCGCGGGCGGCGGCGGTGAACTCCAGCGCGGTCTGCTTGTCAGCGGCTGGCCTACTCGCCGACGCGCTGGTGCGTGCGGGGCGGGAGACAGGTCCCGGGGTGATCAGGTTCAACACCTCGCGCAACAGCGCCAGGACCAACCCGGCCGGTGCCCCCGCCGCCCCGGACATCCCGGCGGTGCGGGTAATGCGAGTCACGCGATGACCGGTGACGGGACGGGCGAGGATCTGTACGCAGGTGGCTTGTCCGGGGGCGAGGTCGTCGGCGGCGGTGATCAGATCCCGCACGAGATCCCCGCTGTAGTCGGTGCGCAGGGGTAGCCCTTCGCGGCGGCCCAGCCGCAACTCACCCCCTGTCACGATCCGCCGCGCGTGCTCGTCGCGGTCCGGTAGTGGTGGTTGGGCGGGGTCGGTGGTCTCGGTGTGCGCGCCCGGCCACGCCGAGGCGACCGCCCGTTCGATCAACCCGGGCGGAACCTTGCCGGGCACCCAGAGCCGGATCGCGGCCCCCTCCTCCGGGGTGACGCTGTACTCGAACCCCAGGTGCGGCTGCCCCAACAGCAGCCGTGCCCAGGCGGGGCGGAGTTGCCCGATCAGGTGGGTCCAGAAGGCGAGTGCGCCTTTCGGATCGACTTCGGGTGGGGTGAGCACGGTGACGTGGCGGGCATCGGCCCGCAGCCGCCCTCGCCGCCACAGCACCACCGCCCTCACCGCGGCAACCAGTCCCGCCGCGGTGAGGGCGACCACAAACGCGGCCGGAGAGAAGAAGCCGTGTCCGATCGTGGCTGCGAGATCACCCAGCGTCGATCCGGGTGAGACCAGGACACGGCTCAGCCATCCCTGCTCGGGACTCGCGACGGCGGTGGTGTTCACGCCGCCACCGACCCGGATCCGGTGCTGGTGCCCCAGAACGGGGCGGCCCCGTACTGGAGTCCGGTGCGAGCCTCGCGTGACTCGGTCGGCGCCGAGGCGGATAGGGGCTTGCGCAGAATCACGACATCCTCGTGCGCGATCAAATGCATCGGTAGTCCGGCCGCGCGTTGTTTGACGATGAAGTCGCGCTGGAAGAAACTGCTGCGCGCCACGAGGTCTCCCTCGGACAGCCGCCCGAGTAACGCGACGCAGCGTTCGACGGGTTCGAGTCCGGCGAGGGTGCCGCAGGTGATCAGATGTGCGGGCAGGTTCACCAGTTCCGCGTGCTGCCGCCACGGCCGCGCGGTGATGACCACGTGCCCGCCGGGGGCGAGGTATTCGGCGGCCCCGGTGAGGATGCGGGTGAACCCGGAGAGCAGTCGGCCGAGTCCGACGTTGGCGAGGTTGCCGCGATCCAGCGCCGCGCCGTAGCGGTGGTTTGACTTACGCACCGGGTCCGCACCATTGGCTCGGACGTGGCCGTGCAGGGAGTCACCGTAGGGCGGGGAGGTGATCACCAGATCCACCCGCCCCCGCAACTCGTCGGGGAGCAGGGTGGGGAGTTTGCGGGCGTCGCCGGTGTACACAGCGGCATCGAGATCGATCCCCGCGTGACGGGCGAGCCCGATATTGGTGCGCGCCAACTCCGCCCACTGGATCTCGTACTCGACGCCGACCGCGCGCCGACCGGAATGCAGTGCTTCGACGAGGGTGGTGCCGATCCCACACATCGGATCCAGCACGAGGTCACCGGGACGGGTATAGGTCGCGACAGCATGTTGCACGATCGCGGGAAACATCTTCGCCGGATGCTTCACGCTGTCGGGGTGATACCGGCCCCGGCGTTGCGTCGCTGGCGCGGATTGCGCGGTGGCCCACACCGACACCGGGGCAGCGGTCGGACCGGTCCCGGTCCCGGTCCCGGTCGCGGAGTCGAGGGTGGTGTCGGGGGACGCGGTGCGGAGGTCGAGAGTCATCGAGATTCCTTCACGAGAGTGATCGGTTCGTGCGGTGTCGGGGAGCACGTAGTCAGTCCTGGGCGGCGGGCAGCAGGAACGCGAACACGTCGACGTGGGCGACGGTGTGCGCGACCGGATACCGGTCGGTGACCGAGGCCGGTGCCTCGGCGAACGGGATATCGGTGATGGTGGTGTCGGTGACGGGCACGGCGATCAGGTGTTGGAGGTAGAGCAGATCGGCGGCCTGGGCGGCGGCCACGACCGCACCGGCCGGATCGACCAACACACCCGAGTCGCTGTGACGGCAGCGCCCGAGCACGACCAACAACCCGCCCGCCGTCAACTGCTGCACCGCGAGCGCGGCGGCCTGTTCGGCGGCGGTGATCGGGTCGAGGTGATCGGCCAGCAAACTCACCAGAACCAGATCCACCGCATCACCGGTGCCAGTTCCGGTGTCGGTGTGGGGTTGGTGGTGGGCGGTGCGGCCCAGCGCCTCGACGTCCGCGCAGGCCGCTACCGTGTCGGCCGCTACCGCGTGCAGGCCGCCACGAGCGGCCGGTGTGGGCCAGCCCAGGAGCAGCACCCGTCCACCGGGTGCGGTGAACTCGTGTACCGCGCGGGCCACGATCGGTGCGGGCCAGCGGTCCTCGGGATCGAGCGGGTCGGTTCCGGCGGTCCACAGGGTCGAGGGGATCACCACCGGGACCGAGGTACGGCCGGTACCGTTGCTGCTGGTGCCGGGGCGGGAGGGACGCTGACGGGATTCCGCAGTCATAAGAGAGTGCTCCTGACGGTCGGAGAAAAATGTCTCTACTAACTAATCCCGCCGAAAACCCCATTTTTGGACACCCCCGACCGATATTTCTTCGGATGAGTTTTTCCGGCCCCGTGCAGAGTTCACGGGGGCCACTACTCCGCAAGCGCGGAGCGCCGCCGTTATCCGGTTGAGAAGAATATTTTTTCGCCGGTATTCGAATAGTTGCTACCGCCGATATCCGGGCACCCCCAAAACACCCCCAAAACACCCCCGCCCATACGCAAAGCCAGGTAGGTGCTGCCACTAGCAAGGGTGTGACCGGCCCGGCGTGGTGATGTGCCGCAGAGTTGCCTATCCAGGTGGGGGTGTCGTCGGGGTGTTTTGGAGGTGTCGTGGGGGTGTTTTGGGTGCATTTCGGGGGTGTTTTGGGGGTGGGTTTCCGGTGTCCTTGTCTCGGCGGAATTTTCCGTCTTTCCATCGAGTGAGGAGTTGATGGTGGCCGAATCGGAGTACGAGGATTATTCGACGCAATTCGAGGTGCCTTCGCCTTTGGTGGTGGCGTCCTCGACATTCGACCGGATCGCCGCGCACGGGTTGCCCACCGCCCCGCGACCGGTACCACAACCGGGCGTGGACGCGCCGGTGGATCGCATCGAGTCGTGGGACGGACTCCGCGCGGTGCTGCGTGATCCAGCGCTACCGATCACGACGGTCGACGCGATCTGGGCGTGGCTGATCGAGCGGTCCCGCGCCCACGGCCACGACGCGACGTTGGTGTGCGTGACCTTGGCGATGCCGATGCTCGCGGGAACAGCCACTCGGTTCGCCGCACCCGCCAGCCCGCACCGCCACGACATCGAGTCCGAGATCCTGACCGGATTCCTCACCCACCTCGACCGTGTCGAACTGGATCGACCGGGCGTGTGGCATCGACTGCGATGGGCCAGCTACCGGGCCGCGATCAGGGCAGTCCGCCACGTGGACGTGACCACGGAGTCGCTCACCGACCACGACGACCTCCACAGCGACCTCGATCCGATCGCGCAGAACGGTCGAGCACTGGTGGCCGAGCCGGGCCATCCCGAGACCGTTCTCGCCCTGGCCGTCGCCGACGGAGTCATCACCGCCGGGGCCGCCGAGTTGATCGTCCTCACACGATGCGAGCACCGCGACCTGAACTCGGTGGCCGCCGAACGCGGCGACTCGCACTGGAAGTCGCGCAAGCAACGCCAACGCGCCGAAGCGCGACTCGTGACCTGGCTGACCGAACGCGCCCGCGACACCGCCGCCAGCACCACCGAAACCCGCGTCCTGAGCACGCTGCCCAGCCACCCCACCGCCACCGCCGACTCGACGCATCGGGATCAGCAGCGCGCCACACACCGTGCGCGAACCCGCGCACCGCGCCGAGCTCTGATCGCCGAGACCTCGCCCACACCGGCCCGCCCCTACGCCGACGATCAGGAGGTGCGCTCATGCGCATGAACCAACGCACCGACACCCGCACCGACGCGACACGCAAGCACCGGACACGCGGGGTCCGCGTTCGGCGGTGGGCGACGCTGCTCGTGACCGCCGCCACCCTCGCGGTGGTCTTGGTGGTGGTCCCCGGTTCGGCGGCAGCCACACCACCGCCGTCACCGGGGTCCGTGCTGGCTATCGCGTCCTCACTGGATCAGGTGCTCGACAACCTGCGTAACTGGTTGATCGGCATCCTCGCGACCTTGGCGACGGTGTGCCTGACCGTCGCCGGTGCCCGCTACCTCATCGGGGCGGGGGACCCGGCCGAGATGGAGAAAGCCAAGACCGCCTTCCGCGCGGCCTGCCTCGGATACGCGCTGGCGATGCTCGCCCCGGTCATCGTCACCGTCCTCAAATCGATCGTCGAGGCATGACAGTGCGCGTCCCGATCACCCGCGCGGTGCGCGGTTTCCGGCGGCGTGCCTCGCGCACAGGGGGCCGTGCGGTCGCGGCCACCGTGGTGGTGCTCGCCGCGGTGACGATCACTCTCACCGCCATCGTGAGCGTCGCCGCGCAACCACCGTCGCCGCCCGCGCCGGTGGCTCCGGTGACGACGACTCCCGCACCACCCACTACCGCGACACCGGCTCCGAGCCCGGGGGTGCCCCCGTCGCGGTGGGTCACACCGCCACCGACCACCACACCGGTCTCGCCGACGCCGGGTGTTCCCGACTCGACCACCCCGACCCCGGGCACCCCGGGGTCGGGGGCTGCCGAGTGCGGGGTGAGCGACATCTCCGGGTGTGTGGCGAAGGCGATCGACGGGTTCTTCCAACGCCTGGTCGACTCCGCACTGAATCCGCTGCTGGATCTGCTCTCGCGCACCCTGCTCACCACCCCCGAACCCGGTGACCTGCCACAGGTCGGTGTGTTGTGGAGCCAGTCGTGGCAGTTGGTGACCGCCCTGTACGTGCTCGTGGTGATGGCCGCCGGGGTGCTGTTGATGGTCCGCGAAACCCTACAAACCCGGTGGTCGATCCACGAGCTGTTACCGCGTTTGGTGGTCGGGTTCATCGCGGGAGCGATGAGCATGGTCATCGCCACGACCGCGATCGGGTTCGCCAACGCCCTCGCCACAGCCCTCGGAGGTGAAGGAGTCGACTCCGGCTCGGCGGCAACGACGTTGAAAGAGTTGACCCGCACCAATAGCAGCGGCGGGGTCTTCGCCCTGTTGTTGATGGTCGCGTTGATGGTGATGCTCGTCGTGCTGCTGGTCGCCTATGTGGTGCGGGTGTCGGTGACGATCATTCTGATCGTCGCCGCCCCACTGTTCTTGATGTGTCATGCATTGCCGGGGTTGGAGGGCGTCGCGCGGTGGTGGTGGCGCTCCTTCGCCGCGTGCTTGGCGATCCAGGTGGTGCAGTCCCTGACGCTGGTGACGATGCTGCGCGTGTTCCTGACCCCGGGAGGGTGGGGGTTCTTCGGCCCGAACGCGAACGGGATCGTCAATCTGATCGTCGCCTTGGCGTTGATGGGGGTGTTGATCAAGACCCCGTTCTGGCTGCTGTCGGTCCTGCGGATCGGGCAAGGCCGCAGTTTCGTCGGGTCGGTCACGCGCAGTTATCTCACCTACAAAACCTTCGGACTTCTCAAAGGCATCGGCAGCACGACCAGCCCTCGCCCACGCACGCCACGCCAAACTCCCGGGCCACCGGACCCGTACGCGCGAGTGCGCGCCACCCGAGACGGGCAACTCATGCTGCCCCTGGAAGGCGTACGCCGAGTCAAGCGGCGACCCCACCCAGCCATTGCCGCACACCCTCCCGCGTCGAAGACCACCACACCGACTCGCCGCCCGCCGCGTGGCAGACAACTCGCCTTCGACTTCACCCCACCCGACCCCTACCGAGGCACCCGTGCGGGACGTGACGGCCAGTACCGGTTGCCGATCCCGGTGAGCAGGGTGAAACCGACTCCACCCGCTCAACCTCCGCGACCACCAGTGCGGCCGACGACTACTCCGCGTGCCCGCCGACCCGAACAACTCGCCTTCGACTTCACACCCCCAACTCCGTCACCGCCACCGCCACCGGCATCGCTGGTCGATCCGTACGAGCGGGTCCGGCCCACGCGCAGCGGTCAGTACCCGCTCCCGTTCCCGGTGACCCGGGTCAAGGCCACACCGCCACCGCGCACCCCACCAACCCTGCCCCCGCCCACACCGCCACGGCCGGTCGGTCGGCAACTGTACCTGCCCATGCCCGACCTACCCGTGCGCCGCCGCGCACCCCGCGCTCCCCGAGGAGGCACCCTCCGATGACCACGACCACGACCGTCCGCATTCCCGCCGATGTCGAACGCAGCGACCGGCTACTCGGCCCGTTCACCGCTCGACAAGTCGCCCTCCTCGCCACCACCGCCCTGTTGTTGTATGCGGCGTGGATCGCGACCCGGGCGGTGGTCGCGCCATTGGTGTTCCTGGCCGTGATCACCCCGATCGCCGCCGTGGTGACCGTGGCGGTCCTGACTCGCCGCGACGGTCTGTCGGCGGAGCTGCTGTTGGTGGCCGCGATCCGACACCGCGCCCGATCACGGCATCTGGTGTCTGGATCCGGGAGCGGTGTGCTCGCGGCGCCGACCTGGATCACCGACCGTGTCACCCGAGGTGGGACTCGCCGACCTGTCCCGACGAGAGTGTCGGGGCGGGAGTTGCGGTTGCCGGAGTCGGTCACCGGCAGTGCCGGTGGTGTCGGGGTGCTCGACCTCGGGGCCGACGGGTTGGCGGTGGTCGCGGTCGCGGGCACCCTCAACCTCGCCCTACGCACCCCGACCGAACAGGACAGCCTCGTCAGCCAACTCGCGGGCTGGCTCCACACGCTGCGTCAACCGGTGCAGATCCTCATCCGCTCGGCACGCCTGGACCTGTCCGACCACATCGCGGGCCTGCGCACCGCCACCGAGACGATGTCGGCGGACCTGGCCGCCGCCGCTCACGACCACGCCGCACATCTGACCGAACTCGCTGCCGGGGAACACCTGACCCGCCGCCAGGTGCTGTTGGTGTGGCGTGAACCTCTCGGTGATCCCGCCGCCGCGACCTCGCCGGGTATCGGGGTGCGCGGGCTGCTCGGTGGTGGTCGTGCTCCCCGCGGTGTGTCTGCCGCCGTGCGTCGGGGAGCGGAGTCGCGGCTGCTGCGTCGCATGAACGAGGCCGCCGAGACTCTCGCCCAACTGGGGATCACGGTCACCGCCCTCGATCACGATCAAGCCACCGCTGTCCTGAACGCTTGCTGCAACCCCGAGGGACTCTCGGCCGCCGCCGACACCGCACCCCGCGACGGCATCGTCACCGCCACCGGATACAGCGACAGCGACAGCGGATTCGTTCCCGCCGACCCTTTCACTCCCGATGCCGGGTTCGGACCGGAGTCGTTGACGATCGGCACCCGCCACCTCGAAATCGGCGGGGATTGGGCAGCCACACTCGCGGTCACCGGATACCCCCGCGAAGTCACCCCCGGATGGCTCGCACCCCTGCTGACCCACCCCGGCCGCGTCGAAGTCGCCGTCCACATCGACCCCATCGACCCCGTCACCGCCGCCACCCGCCTCCGAAACCAACTCGCCAGGTTGGAATCCTCACGGATGCACGACGCGAACCGAGGCCGCCTGACCGACCCGCAGATCGACGTCGCGGTCGAAGACGCCGCCGAACTCTCCGCCCGCGTCGCCCGTGCCGAGGCACGCCTGTTCCGGGTCGGGGTGTACCTCACTGTGCACGCCGACACCGAATCCGAACTCGGCGACGAGGTCGCCGCCGTGCGAGCCCTGGCCGCGAGCCTGCTCGTGGACACCTGCACCCTCAGTTTCCGTGCCGCCCAAGCCTGGGCCACCACCCTGCCCCTAGGACTTGACTTGATCCGGGTGCGACGCACCTTCGACACCGCCGCACTCGCCGCCGCGTTCCCCTTCGACTCCCCACAACTACCCGCCGACGACCCCGTGCAGGCGACTCGTCCCGAAGGGGTCCTCTACGGTCGCGACGCCGCCTCGGGCCTGTTGTTCGTGGACCGGTTCGCGCCCGAGGCCCACAACCACAACATGGTGGTCCTCGGCCGTAGCGGTGCGGGGAAGTCGTATCTGGTCAAGACCGAGATCCTGCGTTCGCTCTATCGCGGTATCGAGCAGGTGGTCATCGACCCGGAGGCCGAATACCGGCGTCTCGCCGTCGCGGTCGGCGGTGTCCACATCCAACTCGGGGCACCCGGGCAGCGACTCAACCCGTTCGACCTGGAAATCCACACCCGCCCCGATGATGGCCGCCGCAGCGCCCCCGCCGACGCCCTGACACGCCGGAAACTGTTCCTGCACACCCTCGTCGCGGTCCTGCTCGGCGACCAGAACGCCACGCAACGCGCCGCGCTGGACACCGCGCTGACCGCTACCTACGCCGCTGTCGGGATCACCGAGGACCCCGCCACCTGGACACAGGCCGCCCCCACCTTGACCGGTTTACGCGATGAATTGGCCCGCCTCGGTTCTCCCACCGCGACCGAGTTGTCCGCCGCCCTGCATCCGTTCGTCGGCAGTGGAGCCTATGCGGGGTTGTTGGACGGGGAGACGACCGCCGATCCCAAGGGCGGGCTGATCGTGTTTTCGCTGCGTGAGTTACCCGAGGAGTTGAAGACGATCGGGACCCTGTTGGTGTTGGACGCGACGTGGCGTCGGGTATCGAGCCCGGCTGATCGACGGCCCCGGATGATCACCGTGGACGAGGCGTGGCTGCTCATGCGCCAACCCGCCGGGGCACAGTTCCTGTTCCGGGCCGCGAAGAGCTTCCGTAAATACTGGGCCGGGCTCACCGTCGCCACCCAGGACAGCGCCGACGTCCTGTCCACCGAACTCGGCCGGGCGATCGTGTCCAACGCCGCCACCCAGATCCTGCTGCGCCAAGCCCCGCAAGCCATCGACGAGGTCGCCACCGCGTTCCGGCTCTCCCAGGGCGAGCAACAATTCCTGCTCTCCGCGCCGCGCGGCAGCGGCCTACTCACGGTCGGTGCCGAACGTGCGGTCTTCGGGTCACTGGCCTCACCCGCCGAGAACGATCTGATCACCACTTCTCCGGAGTTCCTCGCCACCACCGGCGACACCGGTGACACCGATATCGATCTCGACGCTGCGGCACCGCTGACCCCACTCACCGACCCCGGCAACACCAACGATCCGGTAACTGTCCACCCTGGCCACAGCGAGAGCGACAGCGAGAAAGACGAGATGCTGCCCGACCACCACGCAGCATGAGACCGGCATTCATCACGTGCGCGCTATCGAAACGCCGGTGCCCCCGTGAACCGGAACCATCGACGGCCACCAGATACGGCCAGTCGGGACACCCATGGCGCAAATCGCCCCTGAACGGTCACTGGGCGCGATAGCGGACAGGGTCCGCCCCCGGGGTCCCGCGTCGACCGCCATGGCGGCAGAAACGTTGCACGAGAAGGTAGTTGACGACTCGGCGGCCACGGAGCGTTCATGGACCCGTTGTCGCGTAATACGGCCGCCGTCTTCCGGCGCGTTCATAACGCAGGCATCGCCGATCCCACCGCAAATACGTTGCCGCAGAGTGTATTTCAAGGAAAGAAGAGAGATCAGCATGGACGAGAAATTCTCAGACAGTGCGGAAGTGACGTCGTTGCACCAGCCCGGTCGCTCGCACCGGCCACCCGACGCCGCAGCACCGGACACCGGAGCCAAGCGCTGGCTTACCCGCAAAGAAGCTGCCGACTACCTGGACATCAACCCTCGAACACTGGCGAACTGGGCCGCTCTCGGGCACGGCCCGCGCTACTCGAAGCCGTCGGGCCGCTCGTGCATGTACCGACTCGGCGACCTGAATGCCTACCTCGAGGCACACATGGTGCACACCGCCGAGCAGCCCGAAGTCGCATAGGCAACCACCGACCGACTGGAGAATACTGATGCCACGACCACCCACCGAACTCGGAAGCTATGGCGAAATCGGCACCAAGGAGAAGGACGACGGGACGTGGCGGGCATGGGCCACATTCCGTGGATACGACGGCAAAGGAAGGCTCGTCGATGCCCAAGGCGCGACGGAGAACAAGGCCAAATCCGAGCTACGGAAGAAACTGGCTGCTCGTCAGAAGCAATACAAAGGCCGTGCGCGCGGCAAGGTTACCCGCGATACTCGCCTCTCGATCCTGATGGACATGTGGCTGGCCGAGGTTCGGCGGGATGACGGTGTGGATCGGCAATCCTATGACCTGTATCAGAGCGAAATCGACCCCAGCACGGATAAACGCGCAAAGCGGGATACGGTCAAGCTGCGATCGTCCCTGGGCAATCTCCGTGTCTGGGAGGCAGACACAGGCCGACTCGATGAACATATTCAGGCCATAGTCGAGGCCGGTTTGAAGTCGAAAGCCCGCCTGCACAAGGTGATTCTCACTGGGGTCATGGGTCTGGCTGTCCGATACGGCGCGGTGCCCGAGAATCCTGTGCGCGACACCTCCCGCCTGCGTAGACGTAAGACCAAGCCGCAGATTATCGACCGCGAACGCCTGGCCGGTCTGCGTGAACAACTCCGTGAATGGTCGGCAGGCAATAAAATTCCAGGAACACCGGCATACACCCACGGCCCGAAGCGTGATCAGCTCATCATGGATGTAGCCGATCTGATCCTCGGCTCAGGTGTGCGCCCCGGAGAGGCATTGGCCGCATCCTGGGACCAGTTCGATCTCAAGTCCGAACCCGCAACGTTCACTGTCACCGCGACGGTGGTCAGGCTGAAAGGTAAGGGGCTGTTCCGGCAGGAATGGACGAAAACCGATGCGGGGCATCGAACGGTCGCCCTGCCCGGGTTCGCCGTCGACATGTTGAAGCGGATGCAAGACGACCCGACGCATGGGCAGATGTGTGAGGTGAAGTCGCTACGTGAGGTGAGCGGCAACGTGGTGGAGGTGGATGCCAAGACGCCTCTCGTGTTCCCCGGACGCGGTGGAGTACTACGCGATCCACACAACTTCAACCGCACATGGCGTGACGCGCGCGGCACCGTGTACCAGGATGTCACTCAGTACACATTCCGCAGGACGGTCGCCACACTGATCGCCGAGGGGGCGGATGCGAAGACTGCGGCCAAGCAACTGGGGCAGTCCCGGGAGGCGATCACCGAGCGGCACTACATCGCGTCGGCGGAACGGGCACCCGACTCGTCGGCTGTTCTGGAGAAGGGGCTGGGCAGGGACAACCGACATGCATCCTGATCCGCTGACGGCAGATTCGACCCCCACCAAAATTACACCAAAGATTCACGGAGTTTGCCCATGGTCGATCGTGAACGCACGTGCATCATGGAATCGGCATCACCGCAGGTAGATCGTTGATCGTGGCCCGCCGTGGTCGGACGTGAAACGCCGAGATACTTCAAACCGCTAACAAGAGGTTAGGGGTTCGAATCCCTTCGGGCGCACATAGGGGCGGCGGAAGCGCTGCGAGCACAAACCGCGAACAGAACTTGTTCGCGGTTTGTCGGCATTAGGGCTCGATCGAGTGTGGGCCCACCCGGTAGGTATCGGCAGGTAGTTGGAGAAGCGCCGGAATCGGGATCGTTGCTCGGGAGCGATGTCTCGGGTGAGCCCACGTCGCGCGCTGATCTTTAGCCGACAACTCCCCGGCGGGTCAGAACCGTTTCGGCTGCCCCCACCGATTACTCGGACGATCCGGCATCGTATCGCTCTCCTCTCGAAGTGCGACCGCCTCGGCCGACGCGATGAAGTCCAAGAACATCCATTGCCCATCGGTCTCGACGGGCACCTCGACGCTGGCGATCCAACGTCCGTCCGTGAGCCGATGCCACGCCCGTTGTCTGGCGGGCATGCGCCCGGACAGGTCGAGACCGTACTTCGCGACCCTCGCCGAAACCTCGCGTTGTGGTGGTTCGTCCGTGGGCAGTACTCGGTCGATGTCGACATAGATCGGAATCGGCGGCGAGTACGGCCGCCAGACGTCCCAGTGCCGATTATCGAACATACATTCGAGTATGACATCGATGATGCGTCATGCGAATCGTCGGGTCGTTGTGTGTCGAGAGATTCTGTCAGCCACACCCGGGCTGCATCTGTCACCGGACGCGCGGTGGGCAGGCTCCCCTAGCTGCCACCAAGGCCGTTGCGGCGGTTTCGATATCCGGTACGGCGGTCGCGGATGCCGACACCGTGATCGAGGTGCCACAACGTGCGGGCAGTCAGCGGACACGCCCACTTCGGGCGGGACGGACTGATCGTCGATCCCGGTCGAGGATCAGCGCCAGGCGGGCAGTTCGGGCAGGGAAGCCGGCAGGGCATCGCCGGTCGAGCGGCCGATGAGCCAGGCGACCAGTGCGTGGCCGGGACCGGCGATGGTTCGAGTGGGTACGCCTGTGCCGATGGTCGCCGCGAAGCGGGTGTCGGTGGCCTCGACGGCGAATGCCGGGGTCAGGGGCGGGACATGTGCGGCCGCGGCGGCCGACAGGTCCGCGGTGACGGCGGGCAGGAGCCGGGTGAGGAATTCCTCGGGCCAATCGGCGGGGCCGTAGCCGGCGGCCAGGTCGGCGTGGTGAATCTCCACCTCTTGCAGACGCATCCACGGGATCTCGGTGGCGCGGATTTCACGTCCGCCGCGGGTGCGCACGGTGGCTGCCCACGCGGTGTCCGGGGCGGTGCTCGCCAGGGCCGCGAAGCGGGCGGCGGAGGCCTCGAGATCGATGAGCTGTTCGGCGAGCGGACGGGATGAACCCGCCTCGATGTCGTAGTCGCGGATGAATGGGCTGGCGTATTGCGGGGTTTCGATCCCGGTGCGGGCCCACAGCAGCAGGTTGACCAGGCTGTCGGCATTGCGGGAGATATGGGCCAGCACATGGCCTCGGGTCCATCCGGGCAGCAGCGAGGGTTCGCGCACGTCGTCGTCGCCCATGCCCTCGACAGTTCGGACCAAGCGTGCGCTCGCCTCGGCGACCTGATCGAGTAGTGCTAGAGGAGCGGGGGGTTCGGGCGCGCTGCTGGTCACCCCCGCGAGCCTAGCCGGAGGAATATCGTTCGAGCGCTTTCAGTGTCCGCCGATGATCGCGTCCGCTTCGATCTCGACCAGCAGCGCGGGCGTGATGAGCGCGCTGACTTGATACATCGACGCGGCGGGCCGGATGGCGCCGAAGATTTCGCGATGCGCCCGCGCGACCTCGGGCCAGCGGGTGATGTCGGTGACGAAGACGCGGGTCCGGACGACGTCTTCCAGACTCGCCCCGGCTTCGGCCAGGGCGGCGGCGATGCGACGCAACGCCTCACGGGTCTGCTCGGCGATATCGTTCCCGCCGACGGCGGTCGCCCCCGGTGCCGCCGCGGTGGTTCCGCTCACCGCGACGAAATCGCCGACGCGCACGGCCCGCGAGTAGCCGACGATATCCTCGAATTCGGATTCTGACGAGACTGTGCGACGTTCACCCATGGTGTGAGAATGACACGCTCGATCGCCACCGTTCATTTGGTTTTCGACTCACCGTCGGATATACGCGATAGGCATTGCTGGTGACAGCTCGCATCGTCCTCACCGCCGCCCTGCTGTGTTCGGGCGTGCTCGCGACCGCCTGCGGTCCCACGGACCCGGATTTCCGGACGGCGCGGGATCAACCGCTGGTGTTCACGCTGGAGGAGTTGACGGCCGCGTCCGGTGCGGACGCGGTTCTCGACATCACACTGCAACCCGAGCACGGCGATCTGACCAGGCAGTCCGATGGGACCTTCCGGTACACGCCGATCGAAGGCTTCAAGGGCAGCGACCAGTTCACGGTCACGACCACCGACGCGGTTCGCCTGTACACCACCGATATCCCGGTACTCGGCGAATACGGCGGTATCCCCGTGCAGGGCAGTGGTTTCGGTTCGGCGTGGACGTCCGTACCGGGTAGCGCGAACGAATTCTACGGGATCACCGACCGCGGCCCGAATGTGGACGGTCCCGGCAAGAACGAAAAGCTCTCGCCGGTACCGGATTTCGTGCCCAAGATCGGACGGTTCACGTTGGCGGGCACGCGTGCGGTGCTGGTGTCCACCCTCGAGCTGCGGACCGCGAGCGGCGTCCCGTTCAACGGGCAGGTCGATACCGCCGCGAGCACCGGCGAGACCTTCCGCGATCTCGCGGGGAATGTGCTCGCGCCCACCGATCACGGCATCGATCCCGAGGGACTCGTCGCGCTGGCGGACGGCACTTTCTGGGTGTCGGACGAGTACGGCCCGTTCCTGGTGCATTTCGACGCGAATGGCACCGAGATCGAGCGGTTGGCCCCCGGTAACGGTTTGCCCGCCGAGTTCTCGCTGCGCACCCCGAATCAGGGCATGGAGGGGCTGACCATCACCCCCGACGGCGCCACCTTGGTCGGCGTCGTCCAGAGCGGTCTCAACACTCCGGGGCTGAGCGGTTCCGCCAAAGAGGTCCCGATGACGCGCATCGTCACCGTCGACCTGAAAACCAAGGCGCTGTCGGAATTCGTCTACCCGCTGGAGAATCCCGCGCAGACCAAGGTGGCGGTATCGGAGATCACCGCGTTGAGCCCGACTACTTTCCTGGTCGACGAACGCGACGGAAATCTGGCTCCGGATTCGAACAAGAAGATCTGGACCATCGACATCTCCGGCGCCACCGATATCGGTCCGCGATCGACGGTGCCGGGCGCGCAATACGATCCGGCCCGAGGCGGTCTGCTCGTCGCGGGCAAGCCGCTGGAAACGCTGGTCGGCGGTGTGTCCACCGTGGACGGCGTTGCGGCGTTGCGGCGCGCGGGTATCACCCCTGTCGTCAAATCCGGTGCGCTGGATCTGACCGCTCTGGTGAACGACCTCAACGCCGACGGCGAAACCGTCAACGCGAACGGGAAGTTCTTCGGCCACGACAAGATCGAGGGCATCGCGACGTTGGACGGCGGTAAGACCCTCTATATCGCCAATGACAGCGATTTCGGCCTCGCGGGTAGTACGGGTGCGCAGCCGCCGTTCGGGCTGAAGCCGAAGACGCTGCCGAACGGTCGGCAGGACACCGGGGAGATCCTCGTCGTCGACACCGCGAGACTACCCGCGGCGCTGGACGGCTATACCGTCCGGATCAGCGTCGGCTGACGGGTTCGATCCACTCCCGCGCTTCCAGCACGACCGCCGCCGCCAGCGTGATCAACCACAGCGACATGGATCCGACCTGGATTCGCTGCGCGATACCGAGCGCGTAATTCCCGGTGAGGTTGTCGGCGACCAACATCCACACGGTCGCCGACGCACCGAGCACGAGGATCACCACGCCTGCCTCGCGCAGGATCCGCCAGCGGTGATAGCGGTACGCGGCCAGGCTGAACGCGAAAACCGCCACCGCGATCGAGGTGACCGCGAGGGTGCTGGTCAGCGCGTGCGGCTGATGCAATTGGGGGAAAAGTCCGCCCGCTCCGCAGTCGCTGCCGTCGCCGGGGGTGCAGTCGTGCAATGGCATCAGCACATCGGCGATGGTCGACGTGCCGAAGCACAGCAGGGCGATCCAGCCGACGGTGGTCAGCGCCCGCCTCGGGAACAGCAGCAATCCGCCGATCGACGCGGGGATCATCAGCGTTGCGGCGATTTTGTCGCCGGTCGAGAAGACCTCGCGGTACGGCTTGCCTTCGGCGTCGAGCTCGCTGAGGAAGGAGTTGACGTAGTCCACGTGAATGGGCAAGGCGAATTCGAGCACCCAGGACGAATAGCAGAGGCCGGCGACCGCGATCGCCACGGCGATCAGCCACGACCCCACGCGTGCTCGTCGTTCGGTGATCCTCGGGCTATCGGTCACTCGTCCATTGTCCTCGGCGGCGCAGACCCGATGACCGACGATGCGCGATTCCTCCCGCGGTCTCGGTTCGTACGGCATTACCATCGGATCCACAGCGTCCTATCAGGTTGGCCACCGAGGGTGGAGAGTACGCAACCGAGGAGGTCTCATGATCGGATTCGCGACGGCCGTGACCGGCTTCGCCGTCATGGCGGCTATCGCAGCATCTGGCTACCTGGCGGCAAACGCGCCACGCCATCTGGTCCGGGTGCGCCACCGCTAGGGTTCAGCCCTCCAGCGCGGCCTGCACCCGGTCCGCGGCCGCTACGGCGTCCTCGTGTTCCCAGATTCGCACGACCTGCCAGCCCGCCGCCATCAGCTGTGCGTCGGTGGCACGATCGCGAGTGACATTCCCGGCCAATTTCGCCGCCCACCATTCGGCGTTGTTCTTGGGATCGGTGGCGTGTTCGGGGCAGCGATGCCAGAAACATCCGTCCACGTAGACCGCGACCCGCAACCGGGGGAAGACCACGTCGGCCCGGCGGCGCTGACCGGCCAGCGGCGCCCTGTCCACGAAGTAGCGCAGGCCGCGCCGGTGCAGTTCGCGACGTAATGCCAGCTCGGGCTTGGTTCCGGCACGACGTTGCCGCGCCATTCGCGCGCTGGTCGCGGCATCGGTGAGCGGACGCGCGGTCATGCCGCCCAGCCGCCCATGCGGTCGAGATGACTTTCCACGTCATCGAGGAATCCGGGCGGGAACCGTAGCCTGCCCATTCCGGTGCGGCGCAGGAAGCCCGCGGTCGCCCGCGCCGAGAGCAGCCGGGAATCGGTGAGGTAATTCTTCAGATCCTCGTACGGTTCGTGCACCGGCCAGGTCGAGACCGGCGCCCGCTGAGTGACCCCGCGATGCCCCCACGCCGCCACCGGCCACGGTTGCCCGGCCGACAACGGCAGGTACTCCGGCGGCGACCCGTCCGGCGCGGCCAAGCGCGCACCGACCCAGTCCGCCATCCGCACACTCACCGCGTTACCGACCAGCTTCCAGCGGTGCCCCTGCCGCACGCCCGGCGCGTTCACCGCGGGCGCGGTCCAATCCGCGTCGAACCCTTGGAGCCGTTCGGCGTCGGCTATGCCCGGGGTGACGATCTCGCCCGAAGGCAGTCGCACCGCGGGCGGACTCGCGATGCCGAGCGCGGAACCGCCCTTGAGCGTTGGCACCGCGTTGACCGCCCAGCCGAGTCCGCGTACACCCTCGGTCCAGTAGAACCCGCACGGATCCTGTTCCTGGTCACCGATTTCCAGTGCCCCGGCGTCCTCGCCGAAGAGCACCGGCCGTGGATCCTCTGTGCGCGAGGCCAGCATCAGCACCCGCTGCCTGCGTTGCGGCAGACCGAACGCCCTCGCGTCGACCACCCGGTACGCCCAGGTGTAGCCGAGTTCCTCCAGCGCGCCGGTGATGTGCCGCATCGCCGCGCCACGGCCCAATTGCAGCATGAACGGGACGTTCTCGATCAACAGCCAGCGCGGACCTCGTTTGCGGCGTACCAGGCGGAACACTTCGTCGACCAATCCGGAACGCGATCCGGTGATGCCAGCGGTGCGTCCGGCCTGCGAGAGATCCTGGCACGGGAAACCCGCCGCGACCAGTTCCGTGCGCGCCGGAATCGCCCGCAGCCGAGTGACATCGGTATGCAGGTCGACGTCGGGAAAGTGGGTGCTGAGCACCGCGCGGGCGCCCGGGTCGATTTCACAGAGCAGTTCCGAGGACCAGCCATGTCCGGCGAGGCCGAGTTCCAGTCCGCCGATCCCGGCGAACAACCCGACCATCCGCCCCGTCACCGTCAACCCCTTCTGCGTCTCGCGAACCCACGATGCGTGCCGAGACTACTCGAGTCGTCGCGGTCCCGAGTACCGCACGGGTAGCGCGAACCGAGTTCGCGTGTCATGCTGCGCATCAGCTCTGCCTCCCCGATAATGCCAATCGGCCGCGTCTCGTCCACGGCTTCTCGATGGTAGGGGCGGTTTCTCTCGCGTTGCTCTGTGGTTATCTCCCGGCGCTTCCGCGCCGGTGCGCAATTCCCGGATCCACCCATGCGAAGCCAGGAAGCGAGCCGAAGTATGCAGATACCGTCCACCTCCCGCGGGGATTACCCGAGTGTGGTCGTCACCAGCCTCGCGGCGACGACGTCCATCGCGGGCGATGTCGATTCGACCTGGAAGGGACTGCTCAACGGCGAAAGCGGTATCGACATCCTGGAGGATTCCTTCATCGACCAGTTCGAGCTGCCGGTGCGCATCGGCGGGCATCTGAAGGTGCCGCCTGCCACGAGCCTCACCCAGGGGGAAACCCGCAAGCTGGCCTATGTGGAACAGATGGCGACGGTCCTCGGTCGTGAGGTGTGGCGCAACGCGGGCAGCCCCGAGGTGGATACCGAACGGCTCGGTGTCTCGATCGGTACCGGCCTCGGTGGCGCCGAGGCCATCATCGCTGCCAGGGACAAACTGTTCAACGGCGGCTACCGCAAGGTGTCGCCGGTGACCGTGCAGGCGATCATGCCGAACGGAGCCGCCGCGTGTGTGGCCGTCGAACTCGGGGCGAAGGCCGGGGCGGCCACACCGGTGTCGGCCTGTTCCTCGGGCTCGGAGGCGATCGCCAATGCCTGGAAGATGATCGTGATGGGCGATGCCGACATGGTGGTCACCGGCGGGGTCGAGGGGTCGATCCAGGCGGTCGCCATCGCGGCGTTCACCATGATGCGGGCGATGAGCATGCGCAACGACGACCCGAAATGCGCATCGCGCCCGTTCGACGCCGACCGCGACGGCTTCGTCTTCGGCGAGGCGGGCGCGATGATGGTGATCGAGACCGAGGAGCACGCCAAGGCGCGCGGCGCGACCATTCACGCGCGGCTGATGGGCGCTGGCGTCACCTCCGACGGTTTCCACCTGGTCGCCCCCGATCCCGAGGGGACCGGGGCGGCGCGCGCCATGACCAGGGCCATCGAAACCGCGGGGCTGACCCGGCACGATATCGGCCACATCAACGCCCACGCCACCGCCACCCCGATCGGGGATACCGCCGAGGCGCGGGCGATCGCGAAGGCCGTCGGCACCCACGCCTCGGTGTACGCCCCCAAATCGGCGCTCGGCCATTCGATCGGCGCGGTCGGCGCGCTGGAATCGGTGCTGACCGTGTTGAGCATCCGCGACCGCGTCGTCCCGCCCACACTGAATCTGGAGAACCAGGATCCCGAGGTCGACCTCGATATCGTGCGTGGGCAGTCGCGGCAGGCACGGATCGACTACGCCGTGAACAACTCCTTCGGCTTCGGCGGTCACAATGTCGCGCTGGCCTTCGGCAGATACTGAATGATGCTGGGAGGGTATGACGTCTGCGCGCAGACCTGCTAATCTTCCCGGCGCTCCAGTGTCGTTCTGTGTTCGGTGTCACTGCACGCGGCAACGTGTGCGTTGGATAAAGGATATGGCGAATGATCGGCGTGACCTTTGACGATTACGTGGACGAAAAAGGCAATATCAAGATCCCTGGCGACCAGACCCTGATCGACTTCGTGGACAATCACAGCGCGGAGAACGGGGAAGGACTCGCGTACCGCTACATCGATTACTCCCGGGAACGCGACGGTGAATACCAAGACCTGACCTGGCGCGAATTCGGTATCCGACTGCGGGCGGTGGCGGCTCGGCTACAGCAGGTGTCGAAACCGGGGGACAGGGTGGCGATCCTTGCCCCGCAGGGCTTGGACTACGTCATCTCGATCTTCGCCGCGGTCTACGCGGGCAATATCGCGGTTCCGCTCTTCGATCCGGAGGAACAGGGACATACCGACCGGCTGCGCACGGTTCTGGACGACTGCACGCCCGCGGCGATTCTGACGGTTTCCACCGCGGCGGCGGGAGTGCGCGATTTCTTCCGGCATCTGCCCGCTGCGCGGCGCCCGCGCATCATCGCCGTCGACGCGATTCCCGACAGCGTCGGCGCGCAGTGGGTCCGTCCGGATATCAAGATCGATGACGTGGCCTACCTGCAGTACACCTCGGGTTCGACCCGCGCCCCGGCCGGTGTCGAGATCACCCACCGGGCGGTCGGCACCAACCTGCTCCAGATGATCGACGCCATCGGCGTCACCGCGAATTCGCGCGGCGTCACCTGGCTGCCGCTGTTTCACGACATGGGTCTGCTGTGCGTGATCCTGCCGACCATCGGCGGCGGCTTCATCACGATCATGTCGCCGAGCGCCTTCGTGCGGCGTCCCTATCGGTGGATCAAGGAATTGGCAGCGGTGTCGGACGGGGCCGGAACCTATGCCGCCGCACCCAATTTCGCCTTCGAACACGCCGCGGCGCGTGGACTGCCGAAGAAGGGCGAGGAACTCGATCTGTCGAATGTGATCGGCTTGATCAATGGCAGCGAGCCGGTGTCGGTGTCATCGATGAAGAAATTCAACGACGCCTTCGCCCCCTACGGGCTGCCCAAGACCGCGATCAAACCGTGCTACGGCATGGCGGAGGCGACGCTGTTCGTCTCCGCGACGAGGAGTTCCGACGAGGCGAAGGTCGTCTACGTGGACCGCGGCGCGTTGAACGAGGGCCGCATGCTCGAGGTGGATCAGGACGCGGAGAACGCGATCGCCCAGGTTTCCTGCGGATATGTCGCATTCTCCCAATGGGCGGTGATCGTCGACACCGAGAGCGGCGCCGAACAGCCCGACGGCGCGGTAGGCGAGATCTGGCTGCACGGCGACAATATGGGCATCGGTTACTGGGGCCGTCCGGAGGAGAGCGCGGAAACCTTCCGCAACAGGCTGACCCGCAGGCTGCCAGAAGGCAGTCACGCGCAGGGCACCGAACCCGACGCGCACTGGATGCGCACCGGCGATTTCGGCGCCTACCTCGACGGCGAGCTCTACATCACCGGCCGGGTGAAGGATCTGGTGATCGTCGACGGTCGCAACCACTACCCACTGGATCTGGAATACACCGCACAGGAAGCCAGTTCGGCGCTTCGCCCCGGTTTTATCGCGGCCTTCTCGGTGCCTGCCAACCAGTTGCCCGCCGAGGTCTTCGCGCAGGGCTCACATTCGGGTCTGCGTTTCGACGCCGACGACACGTCCGAACAGTTGGTCGTGGTCGCCGAACGCGGCACCGGGGCGGGCAAGGTCGATCCCGAGCCGGTCGCGGATATCGTGCGCGCCGCGATAGCCCAGCGCCACGGCGTCACCGTGCGCGATCTGTTGCTGGTGCCCGCCGGGTCGATTCCACGTACATCCAGCGGCAAGATCGCGCGTCGCGCCTGCCGGACCGCCTATCTCGAAGGCACCCTGCGCGGCGGCTACCAGCAGCAGGCCTTTCCCGATGCGGGGAGTGAGTCCGAGGCCGAGCGCGCTGCCGCCCGGTGAGGTATCCGGTCTGAGCGGACATTCTGCGGGCCGAAGGCGAGATTTCCGCTCATTCGGGGTAAGGGTGTCTGCTCAGGCCGGGTGCCGGGAGCGACCCGCACTGGCGTAGAAGAACTCCCGCCACCATTCGACCACTTCGGTCATCGAGCGAGATATCGATCACGATCGGTGACCGTCAGACGTCCGGCGGCGATGGGCATGTCGGCAGTGTATTGCCTGTTCGTCGGGGTGCCGCTGGAGCGAAAACCGGTTGGTCGGTGTGGCCACGGCTGCCATCCTGGAATGTCGGGCCCGGTGCGAATCTCACCGGGCTTCGCCGGCATGACGAACCAGGAATCAGCAGGGGGATCCTTTGTCAGTCGCAACGCAGTTGCCGTCCGCCGAGCCGGATATCGATTTACCCGAGCGGCCCGCTGTTCCCGCGCCGGGCCGCCTGCACTCACTACGCCGTTTCTGGCCGTATCTGCGCCCGTACCGGGTGGCACTGATAGGGGCGACCGTACTCTCGGTGCTGTCGACGCTGACCGCGATCGTGATTCCGCTGATGATCGCCAGGATCATCGACGGGCCGATCGCGCATCGCGATCTTCCCGCGGTCGTCGGCCCGGTCGCACTGGTGCTGGCGCTGGGTCTGCTGGAAGCGGTGGGTATCTGGGGTCGGCGGTGGTTGATCTCCAAACCCGCCACCGCCTTCGAGATCACCATGCGCGCCAAGATCTACCGCAAGTTGCAGTCGCTGGCGATCGGCAGGCACGATTCGTGGGAATCCGGCCAGTTGCTCTCGCGCGCGGTCGATGATCTGGCCACGATGCGCCGATTCGTCGCCTTCGCCGCGCCGTACATGTGTATCCATATCGTCGTGATCCCGGTGGGTCTGCTGACGCTGTTCGCGTTGAGTTGGCAGGTCGGGTTGATCTTCGCGCTGATCTCGATTCCGCTGAGCGCCTTATGTTTCCGGTTCGTTCGTCGCTACGAGGTAGCCTCGCGCCGCTCGCAGGACCAGTCGGGCGATCTGGCGACCACGGCGGAGGAATCGGCGCAGGGTGTGCGAGTGCTCAAGGCATTCGGGCGCGGCGCGTTCTTCGGAGCCCGATTCACCGCCCAGTCGCGGGAATTGCAGCGGACCGAACTAGTGAAGGTCCGGCTGGACGCGACGCTGTGGTCGGCGATGCGAAGCCTGCCGCAGCTGGCCATCGCCTTCGCGCTCGGTTACGGCGGGTACGCGGTGGTGCACGGCGCGATGACCCTCGGCACCCTGGTCGCGGGTATCACGCTCGCGACCTTCCTGCAGTGGCCGTTCATTTGGATGGGTTTCCTGCTCGCCGAAATGAACGACGCGCGCACCGCGGCGGACCGGTACTGGGAGATCATCGATACGCCGGTCGATATCGCCGATCCGGCCGAACCGATACCGCTGCCCGCGCGGATAAGCGGTGAATTGCGTATGGAAAAGGTGCGTTTCGCGTTTCCGCGCAGCGGCGAGTTCGAGCACGAGGTGCTGCGGGATGTTTCGCTGCGGGTCCGCCCCGGCGAGACGGTGGCGTTGGTCGGCGCGACAGGCAGCGGGAAAACCGCTCTGCTCAACCTGATTCCGCGGCTGTACGACGTCTCGAGCGGCGCGATCACCGTCGACGGCATCGATATCGCCTCGATGCGATTGTCGGATCTGCGTTCGCTGGTGACCGTCGCCTTCGAGGAGCCGGTGCTGTTCTCGGCCAGTGTGCGCGAGAACGTCGCCCTTGGCGATGCCGAGGCCACCGACGCCGATGTGCGTCGCGCGCTCGATGTCGCCCAGGCCACCGAATTCGTGAACGAGCTGCCGTGGGGCCTCGACACCAGAATCGGCGAACAGGGCCTCAGTCTTTCCGGAGGACAGCGCCAGCGCCTCGCCTTGGCCCGCGCGGTGCTGACCAGGGAGGGCTCCGGCGAGCGGACCAGAATCATGGTGCTGGACGACCCGCTGTCGGCCCTCGATGTGGAAACCGAGGAGCGGGTGCAGGAACGACTGCGCACGGTACTCGCCGGGGCGACAACGCTGTTGGTCGCACACCGCCCATCCACCGCATCCCTGGCGGATCGGGTGGCGCTGCTGGCCGACGGCCGGATCGCGGCCGAGGGCACCCACGAACAGTTGCTGCGTACCAGTGCCCACTATCGGGAATTGATGGGCGGCGCGCCCGTGCCGGATACCGGGAACGCACAGGCTATTTCGCCATCGCGATCGGAGGGCGGAGCGTGAGCACGACCGATACCGCGAAACAGGACCCGACAGCGCGACAGGACGCGACCCGGGCCGACGAATCCGCCGACTGGCGTGGGATCGCGGGCGAGGACCGTGAGATCACCGAAGCCGGAAATCTGGTGCTGGCCGGGCGGTCCCGGCGGCTGCTGATGAGTCTGGCGCGGCCCTATCGCCGTCTGGCTGTCCTGGCCCTGGTGCTGATCGTCGTCGACAATGCCGCGATGGTTTCGGCGCCGCTGTTCATCGCGCACGGCCTCGATACCGGAATCGCGCAGGGAGCCAGGGGTAATTGGGCCCCGATGACCTGGACGGTGATCGGTTATCTCGCCGCGGTCGCGCTCGGTGTGGTCACCACGTATTGCTTTCTCCGCGTTTCGGGGAAATTGAGCCAGAGCGTGTTGTTCGATCTGCGGGTGCGCCTGTTCACGCACACCCAGCGGTTGAGCGTGTCATTTCACGAGAAGTACACCTCGGGCAAGGTCGTCACGCGGCTGACCGGTGATATCGAAACTCTGCAGGAATTGCTGAAAGGCGCTCTCGACCAGGCGCTGAGCGCGATTCTGTCGGTAGTCACCATCGCGGCCATTCTGGTCTACCTCGACCAGTTGCTCGCGGCGATCGTGCTGGCGGGATTCGTGCCGCTCGCACTGGTCACCCGCTGGGCGCAACGCAGGCAGCGGGCCGGATACCGGCGCACGCGCGCGGCCATCGCGAGAGTCGTCGTGCAGTTCGTGGAATCGATGGGCGGGATGCGTGCCGTGCAGGCGTTCCGGCGCGAGCAGCGCAACGAATCCGTCCTCGCCGCCGAGGACGCGGAGTTCGCGTCGGCGACGACCGTGGCCATGCGCGGGATGGGGGATTACGCCGGGCTCACCCGGCTGCTCGGCAATCTGACGACAGTGATCGTCATCGTGGTCGGCGCGTGGCAGGTGATCGAAGGCAATCTCGCGGTCGGGGTGCTCGCGGCATATCTGCTGTATCTCAACGAGTTCTACGGTCCGCTGGACGAGCTGGCGCAGGTTTTCAACTCCTACCAATCCGCCGCCGCCGCGCTGGAGAAGATCTCCGGCGTTCTCGAGGAGCGCCCGGCGGTCCCCGAACCCACCGATCCCACCCCCTTGGCGCGGGCCGCGGGCGCGGTGCGGATGGACCGCGTCTGGTTCGGTTACGGGGCGCGTCCCGGCGCGGAACCGGATCCGGCGGGCGGCGCGCGGACGCGGGCGGTGCTGCCGGAATTCTCGCTGGATATTCCGGCCGGTCAGGTGATCGCGCTGGTCGGCGCCACCGGTGCGGGGAAATCGACGCTGGCCAAACTGCTGACGCGGTTCTACGACCCGTCCGGCGGCACGGTCACCCTGGACGGTGTCGACCTGCGTGAACTCACCGATGCCGATCTGCGACGGCATGTGGTCATGGTGACCCAGGAGTCGTACCTGTTCTCCGGGTCGGTCGCCGACAATATCCGTCTGGGCAGGCCGGAAGCCACCGACGAGCAGGTGCGCGCGGCGGCTCGCGCGGTCGGCCTCCACGATTTCGTCGCGGCGCTACCGGAAGGTTTCGACACCGATGTGCGCAAGCGCGGCGGCAGGCTCTCCGCTGGCCAGCGGCAACTCGTCGCGTTCGCCAGGGTGTTCCTGGCTGACCCGGCGGTGATCGTGCTCGACGAGGCCACCTCCAGTCTCGATATCCCGGGTGAGCGGCAGGTGCAGCAGGCGCTGGAGACGGTGTTGCGCGAACGTACCGCGGTCATCATCGCCCACCGTCTGTCCACGGTCGCCATCGCCGATCGGGTACTCGTGCTCGAACAGGGCCGGATCGTCGAGGACGGCGCACCGGAGCGGTTGATCGCCGGGAGCGGCCGGTTCGCGGGTCTGCACGCCGCCTGGCGGGAATCCTTGGTGTAAGGCGAGAAGGGTGTCGGCGTGTGATCCAGGCGGCACAATGCCCGGCGCGATTCGCGGTGTGACGAGGGCAGACGCCGGTGCGATGCGGTCGCGGCGGCTTTGTCGCTTACGGTAGATAGGTGACCAATCCAGCCCCTGGCTCCGAGAGCGCATCCCGGTGGCCGGCGATTCTCACGTGGCGGTCCCATAACGCCACGCGGATGGAGTCGGTGCGCGTGACCATGAACGGCAACCGCATCCGCGCCGCCGGTCGCATGATCGGTGGCGCGTGCGCGGAGCATCCCGCGTTCAGCGCGTCCTACGACCTGGTCACCGACGAGAACGGCGCCACCAAACGACTGTCTCTGCGCGCCACCACCGCGGCGGGGGAACGCCACGCCTCGATCGCCCGCGACGAGGAGAACTACTGGCTCGTCGACGCGGGTGGCGGCCATGTGCGCTCGACTTTCGCGGGCGCTCTCGACGTCGACGTGGTGCTGAGTCCGTTCTTCAACACCCTGCCGATTCGCCGGTTCGGCCTTCAGCACGCGGTGGACGACGTCCAGGTTCCCGTCGTCTATGTGCGCCTGCCCGACCTGCTCGTGCAGGAAGCGAGTCTCACCTACAGCAGCGGAACCGACGGCATCAGCGTGTTGTCGCCGGTGTCGAGCGCGACGGTCACCGTCGACGCCGACGGATTCCTGCTCGACTATCCCGGTCTCGCCGAACGCATCTGATCGCCGCTCAGGCCAGCGCGGTGCACACCCCGCCGCGCCTGCCCGCGTCCCGCATCCGTTCCAGCCATTCGTGATCGCCGGGCCGGATATCGGTGATCTCCCAGCGCTCGGCGGTTTCGTAGGCCATGCGGCCGTCGTGCCCCGCCGCGATCAGATCGACCAGCGAACCCTGCTCGCGCAGGTTGTCGCGGGCCGCGCCGAGCACCGTGAGCATGTCGTCGAGGACCGTGAGAAGGGCGTCGCGATTCGGCTCGCAGATCGCCCGCACCAGATCGGGTGCGGTGGCCGCGACCCGCGTGCCGTCACGGAACGAACCCGCCGCCAGACCGAGGGCGAGTGGTCCGCCGCCCGCCCCGGCGATCGCCAGCGCCTCGGCCAGCACGTGCGGCAGGTGGGAGATCCGCGCGACGGCGTGATCGTGGTCCTCGGCCGTCACCGGCACCACCACCGCCCCGCAGTCCAGTGCCAGCCGCGCCACCCGCGTCCACGTCCGCGCGTGGGTGCCGGGATCGACCCCGACCGCCCACACGGCGTCGCGGAACAGACCGGAATCCGTGGCGGACCAGCCGGATTCGGAAGTGCCCGCCATGGGGTGCCCGCCCACGTAACGACGCGAAAGCCCGTGCGCGTGCGCCGCGGCGAGTACCGGGCCCTTCACGCTGACGACATCGGTGAGCGCGCACTCCGCGGCGAACGTGGCGATCGCGCCGAGCAGGTGATCCACCGCGGGCATCGGCACCGCGATCACGATCAGCGCGTCCGCCTCGGCCGCGCGGGTCAGCGCGGTCTGGAGGTCGTCGGTGACGTCGAAACCGTCGGCCATCGCGGCCAGGACCCCCGATTCGGACCGGTTGTATCCCCAGACCCGATACCCGGCGTCGGCGGCGGCTCGCAGCAGGGAACCGCCGATCAAACCGGCCCCGAGGACGCATACCGGTGCTTTCTGGTCCGAAGTCACCGGAACAGATTGGCATACGACTTCAACATTTCGGGTGAAGCCGACTACCGTTGCGGCCATGGCAGCACAGCGCTCGGGCACGAACAGGGCGACGTCGGACGATTACGACGACGTAGAAGGGTTCGCAGTGGCGGTTGTCCGCGAAGACGGCAAATGGCGGTGTAGTCCGTTGAGCTCCGAGGCGCTCACCAATTTGTCCGCGGCGGAGGACGAACTGAAGGCATTGCGCAGCTCGGGCGCGGTGTTCGGATTGCTGGATATCGACGATGAATTCTTCGTCGTATTGCGGCCGGCGCCGAGTGGAACCAGGCTGCTGGTCTCGGATGCCACCGCCGCGATCGACTACGACATCGCCGCCGACGTACTCGAAGCGCTGAATGTCGAGATTCCCGATATCGATCCGGACGAACTGGACGACATCGAGCCGTGGGAAGAAGGCGATCTCGGAGTGCTCGCCGATCTCGGCCTCCCCGAGCCCGTGCTGAGCGTCATACTCGCCGAGACCGACCTGTACCCGGACGAGCAACTCGGCATGATCGCCCAGCGACTCGGTTTCGCCAACGAGCTGTCAGCGGTGCTGGACAAACTGCCGCGGTAACGTGAATCTGCCGCAGAATCCGATTATCTCGGATACCGCGATGGTGCGCGCCGCCATCGCGGCCGCCGCGGCGGCCGACCCGCGCGACATCCCGGTCGGCGCCGTTGTCTTCGACGCGCAGGGCCGGGAACTCGCTCGCGCGGCGAACGCGCGCGAGGCGCTCGGCGATCCCACCGCCCACGCCGAAGTGCTGGCACTACGCCGCGCGGCGGTGGTCAACGGCGACGGCTGGCGGCTGGAAGGCACGACCCTCGCCGTCACCCTTGAACCGTGCACGATGTGCGCGGGGGCCCTCGTTCTCGCCCGCGTCGGCCGGGTCGTCTTCGGCGCATGGGAACCGAAAACCGGTGCCGTCGGGTCCCTGTGGGATGTCGTGCGTGACCGTCGTCTCAACCACCGCCCCGATGTCCGCGGCGGAATACTCGAACCCGAATGCGCCGCCCTCCTCGACGAATTCTTCCGAAAGCGACGCTGACCACCTCATTCCAGGCGATTTAGCGATCCAGCACCCTTCCGGTATGGTTGTCGGCGGTGGCGTGTCCGAGCGGCCTAAGGAGCACGCCTCGAAAGCGTGTGAGGGGTAACCCCCCTCCGAGGGTTCAAATCCCTCCGCCACCGCCAAAGCCCTTCACCTGTTTATGCAGGTGGAGGGCTTTTTCTATGCTATCGCCCGAGCAATGCGGTCGCTGTGGGCCCATTGCGGGCACACTCGCCCGGGCAGTACGCGGCGCGGATCGCCACCGACGAACCGATCGACGAAGGTAGCGCGGTGACTACGGCCGGTGACCGGATTGTCAGCCTGCGCAAGCTCGCCGGGCCGAAACGGATTCAGCTCGCTCAGCGGGCGACACACACCCTGTCGATGGTGCGGCGTCGTCGAATCGCCCTCGCTCGCTGAGTTGACCGATGAGATGGCGGCAATCGACCTCGCGTACCGCAACGACAAGGGGCGGTCCTATGCGAGATGGCCGGTGCCGATCCCGGGTTAGTCGGCGGCGGGTCTCGGTCGAATGCGTTGCGGAACAGAGCCGTTCGAGACCGATGGCCTCGCCGCGCCGGGTAGGTCCGGCGTCGACGTCGGCTTCAGGATGGCGGCGCGGCGGGTGAGGTCGACGGTGACCGGCGGTGGGGCGGCCTGGGTGAGGTCGTCGCGGAGCATCGAGATGGAGTCGCGGTGGTCCAGTTCCATGCGTTTGGTGGGGTAGAACATGGCGGTGAGTTCGTCGGTGAAGGCCCCGGAAACGGGGGTGCGGCGTCGGCGGCGCTTGCGAGTGAGGACTTCGACAACGGCCACCGCCACGAGCAGCAGCACCCAGCCGGGGATCATCCACGCCAGCAGTCCGGTCACCACCGGGGAACGAACGGATCGGATGAGATGTTCCTGAGGATGATTTGTCCGGAATTGGGTATGCGCGAAGTAAGGAGCGCGGACAGGCGTGACGTTCGAGGCGTCACCAACGGAGCCGCGTTGGAACAATGCGTGACAGTTATTCGAGAATCGGTGGACTGATTGTCCTTGTCTGGCTGATCATCGGTGTCGTCGCCGCGGCACAGCGTGACTACTTCGACAGTGGGCCCGTGAACTGCGCGGGGTTCGGCACCATTGTGGTGACCACTATCGCGGGGCCCCTGAACTATATGGGGGTGAACCCGAAGATCGATGATTGCAACGTGCCGCAGCCGAGTCCGTAGTGGGTTCGGAAACGGGCCGGGTGCGCGAGCGCCCGGCCCGTTCGCATGTCTGGGCTCCTGGCGTCGTCCGGCGCCCGAACTCACCGGGCGACAGCCTGACTCGCCGGATACACATTCTGTCGCCGCCGGTGGCGAAACGGGTTGCGGGAAGATCGCGAATAGTTTGCGAACTGGCCGACCTTGTATACCGATCGCATTCGAGGCCTGCCGGAAAGGCGAAGGGGAATGGAGAATCGTGAGTCACTGCGCAGCGTAAGGCAGTGTTTCACAAGAAACAATGAAATTGTCCCTGGGCAAGAAAAAGATGCCATCGAATTGCCATCACTCGGTAAAAATGTTGCTGTAGGGGCGAGGAATGCATCGCGGGGCATGAATAGCAGGTAGCGGAGGGTTCATATGGGTACTCGGCCCTTACGCGAGTGCGGAAGGATGCGATGACTATGCGCGAGCGTGTGACCCATCGGCGGCCGTCCCACGAGGCCGGAATGCGAGTCGGGAGCCTGCTGCTTCTGATCTGGTTGGCCATCGGCATGATCGCCGCAGGCCAGCGTCACTACTTCCTCAGCGGCCCGATCAACTGCGCGGGGTTCGGCACCATCGCGCTCACGGCTGTTGCCGGTCCACTCAACTACGTGGGACTGAATCCGAAGATCTCCGAATGCGGCGATCTTCCGCAACCGAGTGAATAAGGGGGTACGCGGGGTTCGTCTCTCGGAGAGGGAGTTTCGCCCCGGAGCCTATGCGCCGACGGCCGTTTCGCGCCGCGACGATCGCGTGAACCCGAGCTGACGAGTCGAACTACGTGCGAACCGCTGTGCGACGAGCGCAAGCTCGAGAGACGACTGCGGCCCCGCACCTGGGAACAGGTGCGGGGCCGCAGTCGTTCAGGAACGAGTGATCAGCTCACGCGCACCGGTTCCTTGGTGATATCCACCGCCTTGTTCTGCAATTCGACCAGTTTCGCGCCTTCGACATCGATTTCGGGCACGATCCGGTCCAGCCACTTCGGGATCCACCACGACCACTTGCCCATCAGGGCCAGCAGCGCCGGGATCAGCACCATCCGGACCAGGAAGGCGTCCAGCAGCACGCCGACCGCGAGGGCGAAGCCCATCTGCTTGGCGATCGCGTCGGATTCCAGCAGGAAGGAGGCGAAGACCGAGATCATGATGATCGCGGCAGAGGTGACGACGCGTGCTCCGTGGTGGTAGCCGGAGATCATCGCTTCCTTCGGCGATTTGCCGTGCACGTATTCCTCGCGCATACGGGTCACCAGGAAGACCTGGTAGTCCATCGCCAGACCGAAGACCAAGCCGATCAACATGATCGGCAGGAAGCTGACCAGCGGACGTGGATCATCGATCAGCCCGAGCGCGCCTTCCTGGAAGATCAGCACGGTCGCGCCGAAGGTGGCCGCCATGGAGAGCAGGAAGCCGAGCGCGGCGGTCAGCGGCACCAGAATCGAGCGGAATACCAGGATCAGCAGGACGAATGCCGCACCGGCGACGATCGCCAGGTAGGGCGCGATCTTGCTGAGCAGCACGTGGTCGATATCGGCGTAGATGGCGGTGCTGCCGGTGACGCCGTATTCCATGCCGTAGGTGGCCGCGAACTCGGATTCGGCATCCCTGGCGTCGGCCACCAGATCCTTGGTGTCCTGGTTGTTCGGCCCGGATTTGGGCACGCCGTCGAGCAGTGCGCCCTGTTTGTCCTCGCTCCACTGCGGCGCGGTCACGTAATCCATATCCGGATACGAGGCGAGTCTGGCCCGCAGCGCTTCGACCGCTTCTTCGCGTTTGTCCGAGGCGACACCGCTCAGATCGACCGCGACGTTGAGCACGCCGTTGCTGCCTTCGCCGAAACCTTCGGTGCGAAGTTCGTACGCCTTCCGAATGGTCGACGTCTTCGGCTGGCTGTCCTCGCCGGGCAGGCCGAGGTTCAGACCGGCCGCGGGAGCGGCCAGCGCACCGAGCACGGCGACGCTGAGAATCAGCGCGGCCCACGGAGCCCTGCCGATCACTCGGCCGATGCGCGTACCGTTGGTGACCTGGCTGTCGTCCTCGGGGTCGTGCTGGGCGACGAACGGCAGCTTCGGCTTGAACAGGAACCGGCCGAACGCGCCGAGCAGCGCTGGCATCAGGGTGATGGCGGTGAGCACCGCGAACGCGGCGGCGATGGCGCCACCGAGCCCCATGAAGGTCATGAACCGCACGCCGATGATGCTGAGTCCGCCGAGGGCGATGATCACGGTCAGGCCCGCGAACACCACCGCGGAGCCCGCGGTGCCGAGTGCGATACCGGCCGCTTCCTCCGGCGAATCCTGGACGGACAGTTCGTGTTTGTACCGCGAGACGATGAACAGCGCGTAGTCGATGGACAATGCGATGCCGACCATCGAGGCCAGGAAGGTGGTGAAGCTGGGCACTTCGATGACCGAGGTGCCGAGCATGATCAGCGACATGGCCGCGCCGAGGCCGACGATCGCGGTGACGATCGGGATGAACGCGGCCACGATCGCGCCGAACGCGATGATCATGACGATCAGCGCGACGCCCATGCCGATCATCTCGGATTTACCGCTCGGCCCCTCGTTCTTCTGGGCGATCGAGCCGCTCATCTCGACGGTGAGGCCCGCGTTGCGCGCGTCGGCGGCGACGTCGTAGGCGGCCTCGCGCTGCTTGTCGGTGATATCGGTGAAGCTCGGGATGGTGAACGGCACGCTCATGAATGCGACGGATGCCGGTTCGGTCTTGTTGAGCACGTTCAGCGGTGCGCCACTGCACTGCGACGGATCGGGGTTGGTCAGGCAGCCCATCTTCTCGGCGGTCGCGACCGGGTTCGGCACCGGCTTGGCGTGATCGACGATGTCGAGCTGGCCGAGTCTGGCGATGAACGCCTCGAGCGCCGCACGGTTCGCCGGGTCGGTCAGCTTCTGCCCCTCGGGCGCGCCGATCACATAGGTGCCGGTGACGGCGTCGAATTTGAAGGCGTCGGAGGCGCCGGGGAAATGCTTCTCGAGAATCTCGTTGGCACGTTCCGACGGGAGCGCGGGCATACTGAAGTCGTTCGTCATCGGCTTGCTGAGCTGGGAGCCGAGGCCGCCTAGTAGAACGAACAGGATCAGCCAGACCGGTAGCACTATCCATTTCCGGCGGAAAGCGAGCTTTCCCCATCTATAGAGATATACGGACACGAGTAACTCCTAGCGGTGACTGGGACGTGCTGGATCGTGGCGCGTAGACAGCACTCGCGGGACGCCCTGGTGTGCCCCGCCTCCAATGTGACGCTTTCTGCCTACCGTGCGGTAGGTAGACTACCTAGGGCCTAAGCGGAGATACAACCTCGGTTTCGGCGGTGCCGTTGGCTACACGCAGTACTGGTGAGAGGAGCGTCGGATGGTCGTCCGTGCAGTATCGGAAAGCGTCGTCGCAGGTAGCGGGACGAAAGTGGCGATCCGCGACGCCGCCGTGAAACTTTTCGGGAGCAAAGGTTTCGAGCAGACCAGCCTTCGAGAGGTCGCAGATGCGGTAGGAATCACAAAGGCTTCGCTGTATTACCACTACCCCTCGAAACTTGATCTACTTCTCTCCATCATCGATCCGATCACCGATCATCTGCGGTCGGTGGTCGAGGACATCGATGCTGTTCCCCACGATGCCGAAGGCATTCGCGCCGTTCTTCGCACCTATCTGCGCGGGATGATCCGCAATCGCGACGCCGGGGCGCTGTGCATTCGCGACACCGTGGCGATCCTCAACGCGATGGCCGACCGATACCCGGATCTGATGAATTCGAACAGGGTGCTGCGCGTCTGGCTCGCGGGCCCGGACGCCACTCCCGAAATGGAATTGCGGGCCTGCGCCGCGTTGGAGGTGCTCGGGGTGGCGCTGACATCCATGGAATTCGTTCCCGCCGCCGACGACGTCACCGTCGAGACGACCCTGCTCGACGCCGCCACCTCCGTGCTCACCGGCTGCGGATCCGGTCGGCCTCCGCATGCGGGCCGCCGGGACGTTTCGGCGTAGATTCGAGCAGATCCGTTCGGCCCCGCGCGTCTTCGATGACCGCTCAGCGTCCAGGAGTACTACGTGCATATCACCGCGAAGATCGACTACGCGGTGCGAACCCTGCTCGAAATCGCCCACTCGGCACAGCACGGCGGTAACGCGGCACTGAAGGCCGATGCCATCGCGTCGGCGCAGCAGATCCCGCCGAAAATCCTCGAGACCATCCTCGGTGAACTGCGCCGCGCCGACCTGGTGGTCAGCAGGCGGGGCCCGGACGGCGGCTACTGGCTGGCGCGACCGGCCGCGCAGATCTCGGTGGCCGATGTCATCAGGGCGATCGAGGGTCCGCTGGCCTCGGTGCGCGGACAGCGACCGGAGGACGTCGAATACACGGGAGCGGCCCGATCGCTGCAACACGTGTGGATCGCGCTGCGGGTCAATATTCGCTCGGTACTCGAGAACGTGTCGATCGCGGAGATCGCCCTGGACCAGTTGCCCGCCTTCGTCGGCGCGCTCACCGCGGATTCGGGTGCGTGGGCACGCAGATAATCCGGCATCGATGCTGGTCAGGAAAGTTCAAGACGTTCTTTACCCATTGCCGGTAGCCTGCCTTTCATCATGTTGATCAGTCTGCTTCGTACATATCTGAACCCGTACCGCTCCCAGCTGGCCGGGGTTGTTGTGCTTCAGCTGATTTCGGTTATCGCGATGCTGTACCTGCCGAGCCTGAACGCCGATCTCATCGACGGCGGCGTCACCAAGGGCGATATCGGCTACATCTGGAATACCGGCCTGTGGATGCTCGCGGTCAGCGCGGTGCAGATCGTGGCGTCGGCGTTCTCGGTGTACCTGGGTGCGCAGGCCGCGATGGGCGCTGGTCGCGACCTGCGCGGCGCGCTGCTGCACCGAGTCGGCACTTTCTCCGCCCGCGAGGTCGGGATGTTCGGCGCCCCGTCGCTGATCACCCGCAATACCAACGATATTCAGCAGGTTCAGCTGCTGATCGTCATGTCGGCGACGATTCTGGTGATGGCGCCCATCATGTGCGTCGGCGGCATCTTCATGTCACTGCGCCAGGATCTCGGTCTGTCCTGGCTGCTGCTGATCGCCGTCCCCGCGCTCGGGCTTTCGATGGGTTTCATCGTGGCCAGGATGGTGCCAGGATTCCGGGAGATGCAGTACCGCATCGACGAGGTGAATCGGGTGCTGCGCGAGCAGATCACCGGCATCAGGGTCGTCCGCGCCTTCGTCAGAGAGCGGCAGGAGACCTGGCGTTTCGGCGTCGCCAACAACGACCTCACCGAGACCTCGCTGCGCGTTGGCAGGTTGATGGCGCTGATGTTCCCCACGGTCATGCTGATCAGCAATGTGACGGCGGTCGGGGTGATCTGGTTCGGCGGCCATCTCATCGACGAGGGCAGTATGCAGATCGGCTCGCTGACCGCGATGCTCTCCTACATCATGCAGATCCTGATGGCCGTGATGATGGCCTCGTTCCTGGCGATGATGGCCCCGCGCGCGGCGGTCTCGGCGGACCGGCTCGGGGAGGTGCTCGAGACCGAGACATCGGTGGTGCCGCCGCAGCAGCCGCAACCGTTCGCGAGCGATCCCGGATCGATCGAGATGGCCTTCGCCGCATTCAGCTTCCCCGGCGCGGAGAAGCCGGTGCTGAAGGGCATCCGGTTCCGGACGGAACCGGGCAAGACCACGGCCATCGTCGGATCGACCGGTGCGGGCAAGACCACGCTGCTCAACCTGATTCCGCGACTCATCGACGTCACCGACGGCGCTGTCCTCATCGGCGGAACCGATGTACGTCAGGTCGATCTCGAACTGCTGCGCAACCAGATCGGCCTCGTACCGCAGAAGGCCTACCTGTTCTCCGGGACGGTGGCGACCAATCTGCGCTACGGCAAACCGGACGCCACCGACGAGGAGTTGTGGCACGCGCTCGACGTCGCGCAGGCCGCCGATTTCGTCCGCGATATGCCGGAGGGCCTCGATACGCCGGTGGCCCAGGGCGGCACCACCGTCTCGGGTGGTCAGCGCCAGCGCTTGGCCATCGCGCGAGCGCTGGTGCGTAAGCCGCGGATCTACCTGTTCGACGATTCGTTCTCCGCGCTCGACGTGGCGACCGATGCCAGGCTGCGCGAAGCGCTGCGGCCGGAAACCAAGGACGCCTCGGTGATCATTGTGGCGCAACGAATTTCGACCATCCGCGATGCCGATCAGATCGTGGTTCTCGAGGACGGTGAGATGGCGGGCATCGGGACGCACGACCAGTTGATGCGCGAATGCGCCGAATACCGGGAGATCGTCGAATCCCAGCTGAGCGCGGAGGAAGTTCGATGAGGCCGGGAGCCCCCGGGATCGGCGCGCCGGAAGCCAAGCCGAAATCCTTCGGTCCCTCGCTGAAGCGACTGCTGCGCAGGCTCGCGCCCGAGAAACTCTACGTCGGGATCATCGTCGCGCTGGTGATCACCTCGGTGGTGCTGAATACGCTCGGCCCCTACATCCTCGGCAAGGCGACCAATATCGTCTTCGACGGCTTGGTCGGCAAACAGCTCTCCGCCTACTCCGGGATGAGCAAGGACGAAGTCGTCCAGGCGCTGCGCGCGCGAGGCGACGGCACGGTGGCCGACATGCTCGGCGCCATGGACGTCGTTCCCGGCGTCGGCGTGGATTTCTCCGCGGTCGGCCGGGTGCTGATGCTGGTGTTGGCGCTCTACCTCGGCGCGGCTGTCTTCAGCTGGTTGCAGGGCTATCTGCTCAATATCGTCATCAACACGACGGTGAAGCGGCTGCGCGGTGAGGTCGAGGACAAGATCCATCGACTTCCGTTGCGCTACTTCGATTCCGCGCCGCGCGGTGATGTGCTGAGCCGGGTCACCAATGACGTCGACAATGTCTCGCAGACATTGCAGCAGACCATGAGCCAGCTGCTCACCTCCGTCTTCTCGGTGATCGGCATCCTGATCATGATGTTCTGGATCTCGCCGTTGCTCGCCGTGATCGCCTTGCTCACGGTGCCGGCCGCGGTGGTGGTCACCGCGCAGATCGCCAAACGCTCCAAACCCCATTTCGTGAACCAGTGGAAGTACACCGGTGCGGTGAACGCCCAGGTCGAGGAGGCCTATACCGGGCACGAGGTGGTCACCGCGTTCGGTCGCAGCCGCGAGGTCGGCGAGGAGTTCGACAAGCGCAATCAGGATCTCTACGACGCCAGCTTCAAGGCGCAGTTCATCTCCGGGCTGATCATGCCCGCCATCATGTTCCTCGGGAATGTGAATTTCGTACTCGTCGCGCTGGTCGGCGGGCTGCGGGTGGCGACGGGACATATATCCCTCGGCGAGGTGCAGGCGTTCATCCAGTACTCCCGGCAGTTCAGCCAGCCGTTGACGCAGATCGGCGCGATGGCCAATCTGCTGCAATCCGGTGTCGCCTCGGCCGAGCGGATCTTCGAAATCCTCGACGCGCAGGAGCAGTCACCCGATCCGGTGGTGGAGAACGCCCGCCCGGTGGATCGAGGCCGGGTCGAATTCGAGGCGGTGTCGTTCCGATACGACCCGGACACACCGGTGATCGAGCGGTTGTCGCTGGTGGCCGAACCCGGTCACGTGGTGGCCATCGTCGGCCCGACCGGCGCGGGGAAGACCACGCTGGTCAATCTGCTGATGCGGTTCTACGAACTCGACGCGGGCACGATCACCATCGATGACGTCGATATCACCGACATCACCCGTGACCACCTGCGCTCCCGGATCGGCATGGTGTTGCAGGACACCTGGCTGTTCAAGGGCACCATCAGGGAGAACATCGCCTACGGCAATCCGGAGGCGAGCGAGGCGGATATCCTCGACGCCGCCCGCGCCGCCTATGTCGATCGGTTCGTCCACGCGCTGCCCGACGGCTACGACACCGTGATCGACGAGGAGGGCTCCGGCGTCAGCGCCGGTGAGAAGCAGTTGATCACGATCGCCCGCGCGTTCCTGGCCAAACCGTCCATCCTGATCCTCGACGAGGCGACGAGTTCGGTCGACACCCGCACCGAACTGCTGGTGCAGCACGCGACCGCGGCACTGCGCCGCGACCGCACCAGTTTCGTCATCGCGCACCGGCTCTCGACCATCCGCGACGCCGATCTGATCGTCGTCATGGAGTCGGGGCGCATCGTCGAACACGGCAACCACGAGCGCCTGCTCGCCGAACGCGGCGCGTACTACCGCCTCTACAACGCGCAGTTCGCGGCGGCGGCGTCCGAGGTCTGAGCGCCGAAGCCGGCCGATCGCCGCAGGTGCCCCCGACCACCTGCGGCGCGGGGCGCCGGAGTGCGCTGCGAGGATGGACGACGTGTCTGCACCCGAATCCTTCTCATTCACCGTCGGTACCCGGCTCGACGGGCGGCACGGGCGATCCGGCGTGATCGGCACGCCGCACGGGCCGATCGCGACGCCCGCGTTCGTCCCCGTCGGCACCAAGGCGACGGTGAAGTCCGTGCTGCCGGAGACCATGAAGGAAATCGGCGCTCAGGCACTGCTGGCGAACGCGTACCACCTGTATCTGCAACCCGGGTCCGACATCGTGGACGAAGCGGGCGGGCTCGGGAAATTCATGAACTGGCCGGGCCCGACGTTCACCGACAGCGGCGGCTTCCAGGTGATGTCGCTCGGCGTCGGATTCAAGAAGGTACTCGCCATGGAGGCCGTCGACGTCCGCAGCGACGATGTGATCGCCAAGGGCAAGGAACGACTGGCGACGGTGGACGACGACGGCGTCACCTTCCGCTCACACCTGGACGGATCGCAACACCGCTTCACCCCTGAGGTTTCGATGGGTATCCAGCATCAACTGGGCGCCGACATCATGTTCGCCTTCGATGAGCTCACCACATTGCTCAATACCCGCGGATACCAGGAGAAATCACTGCAACGCACCCACGAATGGGCGCAGCGGTGCATCGATGAACACGAACGGCTGACCGCCGCCCGCCCCCATCGCCCGTATCAGGCGTTGTTCGCGGTGATCCAGGGCGCGCAGTACGAGGATCTACGCCGCAAGGCATGCCGGGAACTGGACGCGATCCGCGGCCGGGCCGGAACGACCTTCGACGGCTTCGGCATCGGCGGCGCACTGGAGAAACACAACCTCGGCGCGATCGTCGGCTGGTGCTGCGATGAACTACCGGAGGAGAAGCCGAGACATATGCTCGGCATCAGCGAACCCGAGGACGTGTTCGTCGCGGTGGAGAACGGCGCGGACACCTTCGACTGCGTGAACCCTTCCCGGGTGGCGCGCAATGCCGCGATCTACGTGGCACGCGGCCGATTCAATATCAACACCAGTCGCTTCCGGCGCGATTTCACGCCCATCGACGACACCTGCGATTGCTACACCTGCGCCAACTACACCCGCGCCTACCTGCACCACCTGTTCAAGGCCAAGGAGATCCTGGCCGCGACTCTGTGCACGATCCACAACGAGCGCTTCACGATTCGGCTGGTCGACCGGATTCGCGAGAGTATCGACGGCGGCTACTTCGACGAGTTCAAAGCCGAGACTCTCGGTATCTGGAAGAGCGGGGCACCGTAATTCGGCGGCCCGGGGGCCGCCGAATCGCTCAGGTCTGCAGGGGGGCGGATTGTCTCGGGGCATAGCTGGGTTCGTGCTTCTTCAGCAGGGCGATGACGCGGTAGGTGATCGGCATGACGACGACCTCGCACAGCGTCTTCCACAGGAAGCCGATGACCACGTAGTTCACGAACTGCTGCCAGGTGTCGATGCCGATGGCGGCGGCCGCGATGGAGCAGAAGATGAGGGTGTCGGCGAATTCGCCGACGATGGTGGAGCCGATCAGCCTGGCCCACAGATATTTTTCCTTGGTCCGTTCCTTGATGAGCACCAGTGTTACGGAATTGAGCAGCTGACCGACGAAATATCCGGCGAGACCGGCGATCACGAGTCGCGGGGTGGTGCCGATGACGGTGCGGAACGCGTCCTGGTTGTCGTAGAAACTTGCCGCGGGCAAGCGGATGGCGATGGCGAAGCAGACCACGGTCAGTAACAGGCTCGCGAACCCGTAGTAGACGGCGCGGCGGGTGGCGCGGAAGCCGTAGACCTCGCTGAGTACGTCGCCGAGGATGTAGGCCAAGGGGAAAAGGAAGAACGCGCCGTCGGTCGCGATCGGCAGAATCTGCAGCGGCCCGAGCGACACCGACTTGTCGCCCAGGAATTCCACGCCCTTGGTGGCGCAGATATTGGAGATGATGAGGGTAGCGGTGAACAGTGCGACGATGGGTGGGTAGTAACCCCGCGCGACCTGGGCGAATGCCGCGTGGTCGGCGGGGTGTCCAGACCCTTCGTGTTCTTCGGTCTTGATCGAATCACTCACGGGTTTCATCAAACCAGGTTCTACGGCGACCGTGTCCGGTCCAGGGGTCGGCTTCGACTGTGCTACGCGAGGTCGTCGACCATTAGTCTGTAGCCATGACGAATCCCGGCGATTCCGACGAGTGGTGGAAGCAGTACGGCGGCGAAGGCGTGTCGCCGGAGTCCGGCGCCCAGAGTTCGGTCCCGCAGTACCCGACCTCCGAACCGTCCGGGTACCCCTCGGCTCCGCAGTATCCGCAGCAGCCACCGTCGCAGCCGTATCAGCAACCTCAATATCCGCAGCAGCCGCCGTCGCAGCCGCAGTATCCGCAGCAGCCCTACCAGCAGTCGCCCGCGCAGCCGTATCCGCAGCAGCCGAATTACAGCTATCCGCCCGGATACCAGCCCTACGGCGGACCGGTCGCCGCGGGCACCAACGGTTTGGCGATCGGCGCGCTCGTCGCCTCGCTGGTCGGGCTGTGCACCTGCAGTATCGGATCGATCGTCGGCATCATCCTCGGCGTCATCGCGCTCAATCAGCTGAAGGAACGTCCCCAGGACGGTCGCGGTTTGGCGCTGTCCGGTATCTGGGTCGGCGTCGGCGGCATCGTCGTGTGGTCCATCTACTTCGTGCTCATGCTGATCGGCAATTCCGTCTAACGCTCCGGCGGACATAGAAAAGGGGCGTCCCTGGGGGCGCCCCTTTTTCGTTGTCGTTCGCGGGTGCGGTACTAGACCTTGACGACCTGGGTGCCGCCGGCGAACTTGTCGTGCCAGCCCTGCTTGTTCGGGTCCTGGGAGATGGTGATGATGATGTAGATCGCCAGGCCCAGGCTGACCAGCCAGCCCACGCACGGGATGAGGTTGGCCGCGAGGAAGAGGTTGCGCTTGAGCGATACCTCGGGGGAGATCTTCTCCGCACCGCCCGGCGCCACCACCTTGAGGCCGAGGATCTTCTTGCCGAGCGACGCGTTCTGGCTGGTTTCCAAGGCCACGAAGTAGCCGACCACCACGATGGTCCAGACCAGGCCGAGCACGGCGCTCAGCGCGAACGAGTCGCTGAAGATGAAGTACAGGACCATGTACGGGATGTACAGGATCAGACCGTCGATAACGCGCGCGCCGATACGGACGCCGAGGTCGGCCGGGACGCCGTAGCCGCCGCCCGGTGCGCCGTAGCCCTGCTGGCCGTAGCCCTGCTGCTGGTACGGGTCCTGCCCGTACTGCTGCTGCGGCTGGCCGTACTGCGGCTGCCCGTACTGGTCTTTGCCCAGGTTGGGCTGCTGCTGACCGTACGGATCCTGGCCGTACTGCGGGGGCTGCTGGCCGTATTGCGGAGGCTGCTGCCCATACTGCGGGGGCTGCTGGCCGTACTGCGGTTGGCCCTGCGGATACTGCTGCCCGCCTTGCGGGTACGGCTCGCCATACGGCTGCCCGCCCTGCGGATTCTGGTTGGGGTCGTAGCCACCGCTCGTCATAGTGTTTAGTCCTCGTTGTGATCAGTAGATCAGTAGATCGGTCGACTGCGTACGTTACGGACATCCGTCGGGTTGCAACAACCCATTCTCATCGAAGGTCCATGGCTTCCGTGGTAGGTCGGCGGGATCGAATTGTTCCAATAGCCGTGCCGGTGTGCGAGCGCTATAGCCGAGTGAGCACGCCAGCGCGCTGACCACGTCTTCGGTGCTCTCACCCAGGGCGATCCGGTCCGCGAGCGTGACCGAACCGTCCCTTTTGGCCAATCTCTGCCCGGCCCGGTTGAGTACCAGCGGAACATGGGCGTAGCGCGGCGCGGGCAGCCCGAGCAGGGCGGCCAGGTATGCCTGGCGCGGTGTCGACGGCAACAGATCGTCTCCGCGTACCACCTGGTCGATGTGCTGGTCGGCGTCGTCGACGACCACCGCCAGGTTGTAGGCGGGCATACCGTCGCCGCGACGGAGCACCACATCGTCGACCAGGCCCCGATAGCGTCCGTGTAATTCGTCGACGATCTCGTAATCGGCGATATCCGCGCGAAGTCGCAACGCGGCGGGCCTGCCTTCGGCGCGCAGCCGGGCCCGATCGGCCGCTGTCAGCACGCGACAGGTTCCCGGGTACGCGCCCATCGGTCCGTGCGGCGCGGACGCGGCCTGCTGTATTTCCCTACGGGTGCAGAAACATTCGTAGGTGCGGCCCTCGGCGGTGAGCCGCTCGATCGCGGACGCGTACAACTCGAGGCGTTCGCTCTGCCGCACCACCGGTCCGTCCCATTCCACTCCGATCGCGGCGAGATCGGCGAGCTGGCGCTGTTCGGCGCCGGGACGAACCCGATCGAGATCATCCACCCGCATCAGGAAACGCCGACCGGTGGATCGGGCGAACAGCCAGGCCAGCAAGGCGGTACGGAGATTGCCCAGATGCAGATCACCGGAGGGGCTCGGGGCGTATCGGCCCGCGCCGACGGCGTGCGTATCTACCGCGCGAGTGTCAGCCATGGGCCGCGTCGGTATCGTAACGGGCGGGCACCGTTGCCATGGTAGTGGGAATTCTCAGGTGCACAGGCGAGGCTTCAACTCCTCGGGCGCGATCGGGGTTCCCGCGTCCAATGCGGCCAGCAGCGTGTTCGCGTGGGCGATCAGTCCGCTTCGGTCGACTCCATACATGCCTTCGGCATTCGAATCCTCTCCGCTATCACCTGGCTCGTAGCCGCCGAGGCGGGCCACCGCCCGGGCGAGAAGGGTCTGCGCACCCTTCTGGTTGCCCCTTTGGATGTGCGTCAGACCAACCGCGTATTGCGCCAAACCCTGCCACAGCATCCTTTCGGCGAACGGTCTGTTCTTCCAGGCGGCCTCTAATACCTCGTGTGCGTTGAATGCCAAACCGTCGTCCAGCAGTTGCTGGGCGAAAGTAAGGGTTTGCTGGGGCGGCAGATTCAGGTCGTCCGGAATTCGGGGAATGCCGACACTACCGGGTGGTAGCGGACGCCCGAATCGATCGCGAGGACGGGGGTTACGGGCGCGACCTGCCTCGTCGCGGGGACGTTCCACCATGTCTCCATGATCCACGCTTCGCGGCGGTCGTGTCGCGGAGGCGGCGCTTCGATGGATCGATCGACGGATCACGGACCAATTACGCTGGTACAAAACTTAGTCATACGAGATCGCCCGGATTGAATGACAGTGCCTGGCAATGTTTCCGCAACCTCGCGCCTTCGCAACATTGGCAAAAATGGCGGTCGAATAAGCAGGAGATCGGCAAACTATGAGCGGAGCTGCTAGTGTTTACCGCGCGGGGACAGCCCCGGGGGTGTATTCACCTCGAACTACAGTGCGATACGACGCACCGTGAAAGTAGCGCGCTATCACTAGGCGCACCACGGGGATTCGGCGCTCCTCGCTGGATTCCGGTGCTAGTTAGAACGATGTCCAAAGAATTCTCGTTCTCGACGCAGCAAAGGAGCTAGTGCCGTGGAGGTTGATTTGACGGGTGCTGTGTGGCGCAAGAGCACACACAGTGGCCCCGATGGGAACTGTGTGGAAGTGGCGGTTCTCGGCAACGGCAATGTAGCGGTCCGTGACACCAAAGATAATGGAAGTGGCCCGGTGTTGGCGTTCACTCCGGGCGAATGGGACGCATTCCTAACGGGGGTCTCGGTCGGGGAGTTCGGGAATTCCTGAGTCCCCGGCCGCCGGAACGGTAAGCATGGGCCCCGGGTCGGCACAGGCTCGGGGTCTTCGCGTGCGCGAATACGCTGCGCCGCACCTTCATTCAATCGCGAGTGGCTACTGTCGGCCGACGTCGTCGTCCGCCGCCCGCTCCTGACGCCCGCGCATCGGCGCGCGTTTTCGCTCTTTCGTGAGACAACTCTCGGACTCCTCGTCCGGATTCGGGCCGGGAAACCGGCGGCACTTCGCGTGCGCGGACTCTCCTGGGTCCCCGCCGTGCCGGTACTCGATGCAGTAGCTCCGGGCGCCGCTGATACGCCGAGCCGCCGCCGAGGTCGATATGGTCGGACGGTGAGCGTGCGAATATCGATAGCGGGTGTCGCGGCGGTGAAGAACGGCATCGCGCGGTCCGGCATCGGCGCGGTGTCCAGGTGAGCAGGGTCGCCGCACAGGACGCGACGATGTTCTGGCTGTCGCGGCGCACCCGCAACGACCTGTTCCTGCTCTACAGTTTCGCCGATCACGGCACGCCGACTACGGCGTTGCGCGCGCTCGTCGAGGCCCGCAGCGCCCGGACAGCCGATCTGCGGGTGCGGTTGCGCGAGGTCCCAGGCGATCTCGACTATCCCTCCTGGGTACCGTGCGATTTCCGCGACGACCAGTTCGTCGAACACCGATTGCCGCGGCCGGATTGGCCGCATCTGCTCGACGCGGTGGGCGCGTTACTCGACACCGGGGTGCGGGCGGCGGAACGACCGTGGCGGGTGCACGTATACCGCGGAGTGGAAGGCGCACCCTTGCGGTCGGCCGAATCCGAACTCGCGACGGTGGTACTGCTGCAGATGTCACACGCGCTCGCGGACGGGCGGCGAGCATCGGCGCTCGCGCGTGCGCTGTTCGCGCAGGACGTAGACACCGAACTCGCTGCCACGGACTCGGCCGCCGTGCCGGACGTGCGGCAAGCTTCTGCGGTTGCGCTCGCTCCAGCCGCGCGCGTGGCCGGGCTGCTGCGAGGGATTTCCGAGAGCGCGCCCGCGGACGCGCTATTCGGACTGATTCGGATACCGGTGCGCATGGCGCAGACGGTGACGCGTGGTGTGCGCGCCTTTCGGGCCCAGCGTGAGCTGGCCGAGCTCACCGCCACCGGTCTGGTACCCGCACCACCACCCGGGTTCGCGCCGAGCCTGCTGAACAGATCAGCCGCCGAGGGTATTTCGAATCACGCGGTTCGGTTGATCGTGACCGAGGGGAGCGATCTGCGCGTCCGCGGCCGGACCATCACCGTGCTTGCCTTGACCGCGATATCGGTCGCGCTGGCCGAATATCTCACCGCCCGAGGCGAATCGGTGGATCGGCTCGGCGCGCAGGTTCCGATGGCCGTACCCGCGGGCGATCACGTACGCAACAACTACCGCGGTCTAGGCGTCGATCTGCATGTGGAAGAACCGGACCTGTCGCTGCGCGCCGACCACATTGCCGAAGACCTGGCCGAACGCCGTATTCGCGCGGGCCATCCGCTACTCGGGGCGCAGGAGCGCGTGACGGCGATAACCCCGGCGATGCTGCTGCGGCGCGATATCGATGGCTATCCGCTCGACACCCCCGAATCCATCGCGGGCCACACCGTCGTCTCGAGCGTGCACCGTGGCCCGGCCGACCTGTCCTTCGGCGGCGCCGTGCGGTTCAGCGGCGGATTTCCCGCGATCGGCTCGGTGATGCACCTGACCCACGGAATACACGGACTCGGCGACACGGTGACGATCTCGGTACACGCCGACCGCGCGGTTGTTCCCGATATCGATACCTACACCGATCTGCTGCGTCGCGCGCTGAACCGGGTTTCGCGGATCGAACCGCGTTGACCCGCGATCTCGGCGACGGATTCAGGAGAATGCGGCGAGAAGGCGAGAGTCCAAGTCGCGCAGGTACTCTCGCCCGAACGGGCCGTTCTCCAGCTCGTCGGTGAGGATCGCGGGGAGATCCTGCTCGATTTCGGTGGTGCGTGACCCGGCGGCCAGCGCGATGGTGGCGACGGTATCCACATCGCCGGTCCAGGCCACGGCGGAATGCAATGCCTGGCTGAGACTGGTACTGGTCGAAAGCGTGGTGAGCGCGGCGCGCACGCTCATCCAGCCCTTCGAGCCCACCTTCCCGTGCCACGGTCGCGCCCATGCCGCCCCGAGTCGCCCGCCGACCCATCCGGGCAATTCCGCGATAGGGCCGAGTTCGTGGTGGCAATAGTGCACCGCGAGAGCCGCGGCTCGAGCGGCGGCGATCCCGTCCGGGGTGTCGTGGGTGATCCGCGCCTGTTCGCGCGCGTGGTGCAGGACGTCGTCGACGGTCGGCAACAGTCCGATCGGCCCCGCCCGCATCGCCGCGCCGCTCTTGTCGCTGGCCGGTTCGATGCGGGCAAGGAAATCCTCGCCGGTGTGCACCGTGTCGAGGAATTGCTGGAAGCGCTGAGCGTATCCGTCGCGTGGATCCCGGCGGTAGGCCCGAACGAAATATTCGGCCAGCTGCTCCCGGCTCCATGATTCCCCCGAGACGAGCAGTTCCGCGATGGCCAGTGTCATCTGGGTGTCGTCGGTGTAGGCGCCGGGCCGGATCCCGAGATGCGTCGGGTGCTGGACATATCCCGCCAGGGTGTTGCGCTCGGCGATGAAAGCCGGGTCCGCGTATTCGAATCCGGCCCCGTACGCATCGCCGATCGCCAACTCGACCAGCATGTCGCCCCCCGTTCTCCCTCGGGAGCCGACGCCCCGACCCCCGCCAGCATGCCATTCGCGTGGCCGCCGCGGCGAGGGGATTTCGCGCCGGAACTGCCATCGCGTACCGGTTTTTCGCCTGTGACCTGCGCGCGAACCTCGCGGCCCGGCCGTGCCGGATCAACGACAAGCTCCCGTACTTGGCTTATGGCAACCGAGCCCTCTACTGTGATTTTCATTCACAACGGCGTTGGACAACAAGGAGTTTCCGGTATGGGTGTTCGGGTTATGGCCGCTGGTTTCGCAGCGTTGGCCGCTACTGCGATGACGGTGCTCGCGGGGGGTGTAGCCGTCGCTCAGCAGGATGAGGCGCAGTTGCGCGCGCAGGTGGAAGCAGCCTGCGCGGCCATCGGCGGCACCTACCCGCAGAACTACTTCCAGGTGCCCGGCCAGTTCGCGGGCAAGGCAGGCTGCCTGATGCCCGATGGCCGCTACGTCCAGGTCGACCTCCCCGACGGCACCGAATGCACCAAGGACGCTGGCTTCGGTCTGTGGGTGCGCGGCGTCGTGGCCAATGGAGAGTGCGTGGACCCGGCCTGATATTCGGCCGTAGGCGAAGGGCCCCGATCAGTTCACGCTGATCGGGGCCCTTTTCGTGGGCTGACGACTCTCAGGTGTCGTGTGGGCACGCACGGCCGGAGGCGACGCGCTATTGCATTAGGCAGGTAAATGCCTGCATAATTGTCGGGTGAGTGGCGAGGCGACAGAGATGGACTCGGTTTTCAAGGCGCTGGCCGATCCGACTCGGCGGCTGCTGCTCGACCGGCTGCGCGAGCACAACGGGCAGACCCTGCGTGAGTTGTGCGCGAGCGTGGATATGGCGCGGCAATCGGTGACGCAACATCTCGACATCCTCGTGCGGGCCGATCTCGTCACTGTCGTGCGACGCGGGCGGGAACGGCTGCACTACCTCAATCCGGTCCCGATCCACGACATCGAACAACGTTGGATCGCGGTTTTCGACAGGCCCCGCCTGCGAATGATCAGCGCCATCAAGAATCATGCAGAGGAGTACGCCATGACCGGCACATCCGTCCCGACCTACATCTACGTCACCTACATCCAGGCGAGTGCGGAACAGGTGTGGCGAGCCCTGACCGACGCCGACCTCACGGCGCAGTACTGGGGGCACGCCAACGTGTCGGACTGGCAGCCGGGTTCGGACTGGGAGCACCGGCGCGTCGACGGGTCGGGCGAGATCGATGTCTTCGGCAGGGTGCTCGAGGCCGAGGCTCCGACGCGTTTGGTCATCACCTTCGACGATGTCCCCGACGCCGAATCGTCACGAGAGCCTTCGGTGGTCACCTTTCTCATCGAACCGCACCAAGATATCGTCCGGCTCACCGTCACTCACGAGAAACTTCCCAATCCTGAAATGCTCGAGGGGATTTCGCAGGGCTGGCCCGCGGTGCTGGCCAACCTCAAGTCGCTGCTCGAGACCGGGCGGGTTCTCCCGCAGGCGCCGTGGGAGATGACAGGTTCGCACACCTGACACCACCGCCGCCTGCCGACCACGGAGAAACGGACATGCTGAACATCACCGCGCTGCGCGACGCCCATCGCGCGTTACTCGACGCCGCCGCCACGGTGGCGGACTCCGGCGACGCCCCGCCGCCCGGGGAATGGAACGCCGATCAGATCCTGGCCGCCGCCATGGTCGCCGCGGGATACCGAACCCGACACCCTGGTCCCGAGTCGACTGCTGTCCGGGAGCTCGCTCCTGCTCGACCAGCCCATTTCGCTGCGGGACATCATCACCGGCCTGACCGAAGTGGAACTGCCTGGTCATACGAAACAACTGTTGGCGCTGCGGCCGGAAGGCTAGCGACTGGATGATCACGGGCCTATCCAGTTGAATGAGATCCCTCGGCGCGCTGTCGACGACAATCAGCCGGACAGGCGCTGCGGCTGGCGACCGCCTCCGATGACCTACCAGCGGCGGTGGGCGATCGCGAGCGATGTGCTGGGAAGCTCGAGATGCCAGGCGGCGCAACCGATACGAAAGAAGGCCAGGTCAGAGATGTGACATCTCTGACCTGGCCTTCTTCATGGCGGAGGATAGGGGATTTGAACCCCTGAGGGCGTTAACCCAACCCGCGTTCCAGGCGAGCGCCATAGGCCACTAGGCGAATCCTCCGTGGAGCAGCATAGCGGCTACACCCCTCGACATGCCAAACCGGGGTTGGTCGCCGCCGTCGCCGCAGGTGGCCCGCATGCCGTCATTTGCGGAGTCGGTCGAGGACTCGTCTGGCTTGCGCTTCGCAGGCGGCGGCGACGCCGGACCGGTTGATGCTGGTTTTGGCGTAGACCGTGATCTCGATCTGGACGGAGACGTTGCTGTCCTTCACGCCGACGGTGTACTCGAGTTTGTTGAAGCTGGTGGAGTCGCTCTCGCGGGCGGCGTAGTAGGCCTGCTCGCCGAGGCCGGGGATCGCGCCGGAGCTACGGCCGGTGCCGGAGGTGCCGGTGTCGCTGTTCTTCCAGGTGTCGTATGAGGTGTTGCCGCTGTATTTGTAGGCGAAGTCGGCGTCCATGGTGAGGGTGGCCTCGATGATGCCGGTGCCGTCGTTCTTGGCGCGACAGTTGAGCGATCCGCCGCCGATTCCCTCGCTGGGTTTGCGCTCGGTGTGTGTACTCGGCTGCGCGGTGGGAGCCCAGTTGTCCAGGATGGTGGTGTCGACCAAGTCGCACGAATTGGTCACGTTGTCCATGGCGTAGTCGCCCTGGGATTTGTCATCGCCGACGTCGGCGACGTCTTCGACGGTCGCGGCGATCGCGAAGAGGCCGACGGTGACGGCCACGATCAGGACCAGGACGACCGCACCCGCGATGATCCACGGCGTCTTGCTTCGGGTGGGCGGCCGGTTCGGGAACCGTCCGTAGGGTCCGGCAGAGTGCCCCGGCGGCGACCCGTACGCGGGCGGCTGCGGTGCGGCATACGGCGGCGTCGGAGGCTGTGGCGCGGCGAAGGGCTGCGACGCGGCGAAGGGCTGCGGCGGTGGCGTATGCGCGCCGGGGAAGCCGCCGAACTGCGCGGGCGACCCGATCATCGTCGGGTCGGTACGGGATCGATCGTGGCCCGTGCTCGGCTGTTCCCACCAGCGCGCGGCCGGATCGGCTTGCGGGACGCCGTGGTCCGGTAGTTCCTGTCCATCGACCGGTCGTTTGTTGTCGGTCATCAGGAATCGGCCTTGGATACCCCGTCGTGCACGGCGGGAAGGAAAAGGTGTGCGTGTCGTTTGTGTTGCACGGCATTATCTTTCGTTAGGATCGAACGTATGGGCGAAGTGGTGCGCTACACCTACAGGTTGCGGCCTGGACGCATCGCTGAAGCTGCTTTGCTGGCCGAGTGGGGCCGGTGTCGATGGCTGTGGAACGAAGCCGTCCACCAGCAGAGGTCCGGCCGGAAACCGACGTTGGCGAAGCTCGGGAACTGTTGACCGAAGCGCGGTCGCGGATGCCGTGGCTGGCTGAGGGTTCCCAGGTTGCCCAGCAGCAGATGTTGCGGGAGTACTCCCGATCGCTGGAGCACTCGTTCACGGTGAAGGGGCGCGGTCGTCCGGTTTTCGCGAGAGCCAAGCGACTCGAACTGCACGAACGTGGTTTCGCGTGTTCTTTCTGTGGTTTCACCGATTCGAGGGACCGCAACGCCGCCAAGACGATCTTGGTTGTGGCAGAACGGGGCCACACCAGTGTTGATGACATGAGACAAGCAGGTCACCTCCTCCGGGTGGATGGTCAGGTTGCTGTCTGAGCTGGAAATCCCCCTGCCTTCGGCAGGGGGGAACCGTTAAGCCACGATTCCCCTCGTTCGATCGGGACTGCCCCACCGATTCCGGGACTGATCGTAGCCAGCGCGGACACGATGGGCACGCCCCCGATCCACGCGGGTGATCGATGACCCGCTACACTTGCCGACGGATCCCGCGCGGCGCGCATCCTGTGAACTCCCCCAGGGCCGGAAGGCAGCAAGGGTCAACGGGCTCTGCCGGGTGCGCGGGGTCCCCTTATCAAGAGGCGCTCGGCCGATTCCGTCCCCGTGAAGTCAGGTCCGGGCGGATCGGATCGCGGGTCCGCCATAATGCCCCCCACTTCGGAGCAACAGCCGGGTAACGTGAACAGCGGTCCGCCGACGGTCGTCTCCGGCCACGGCCAGGACGTCGATACACCCCCTTCGCTGCTTCGAAAGGCCTTTCAGGATGCCCCGGCAAACGCAAATCGGTTTGATGAGCCACGAGGAGCTCGTGTCCGAACACGAGATCCAGACCGCGAATTACGCGACGCTCAAGACCGAGAAGCTCACGCTGGACCTGACGAGGGGAAAACCCTCGCCCGAGCAACTCGACCTATCCGCGGAGTTGTTATCGCTGCCCGGCGCGGGCGATTATCGCGACGGCTCCGGCGTCGACTGCCGCAACTACGGTGGGCAGCACGGTCTCCCGGAGTTGCGCGCGATCTTCGGTGAGCTGCTCGGCATTCCGGTGGAGAATCTGATCGCCGGCAACAATGCCAGCCTTCAGTTGATGCACGACGTCATCACCTACGCGATGCTGTACGGCACCAACGATTCCGAGCGACGCTGGGTTGCCGAGCCCACGATCAAATGGCTGTGCCCGAGCCCGGGTTACGACCGGCATTTCGCCATCACCGAGGCGCTCGGTTTCGAGATGATTCCGATCCCGCTGCGCAACGACGGACCCGATACCCACGCCATCGCCGAGTTGGTGGCCGCGGACCCACAGATCAAGGGTCTGTGGGCGGTGCCGAACTATTCCAACCCGACCGGCACCGTCTACACCGAAGGCGTTGTCCGTGAACTGGTTTCGATGCCGACCGCGGCGCCGGACTTCCGGTTGTTCTGGGACAACGCCTACGCGGTGCATCCGCTGACCGATACCGCCGCGCCGGTCATCGACGTTCTCGGGCTGGCCGCCGCGGCCGGAAATCCGAACCGCCCCATCGTTTTCGCGTCCACCTCGAAAATCACCTTCGCCGGTTCCGGCGTCAGCTTCCTCGGCGCTTCGAGCGCCGATCTGGACTGGTACCTGGGGCACGCGGCCAAGAGCAGTATCGGCCCGGACAAGATCAATCAGCTGCGGCACCTGCGTTTCTTCGGTGACGCCGAAGGCGTGCGGTCGCATATGCAGAAGCATCGCGCGATTCTGGAACCCAAATTCGCGCTGGTACTGAAGATTCTGGAGGATCGACTCGGCGCGTCGAAGGTGGCGTCCTGGACCGAGCCCAAGGGCGGCTATTTCATCAGCCTCGATGTGCTGGAGGGCACCGCGGCCAGGGTGATCGCCTTGGCCAAGGATGCCGGTATCGCGCTCACCGCGGCCGGTTCGGCCTTCCCCTACCGGAATGACCCGGACGACAAGAATATTCGCATCGCGCCGAGCTTCCCGAAGCTCCCGGAGCTGGAGAAGGCGATGGACGGTCTCGCCACCTGCGTGCTGCTCGCCGCGACCGAGAAAGCACTGGCCGAATAGACGAGAAAGCGGCGGGGGCCCGGGGCGGAGGTGGGGGGCGGGTGGGTGGGGCCCCC
>NZ_JBEXFQ010000037.1:0-71768 GCF_040606855.1 Nocardia sp. NPDC005366 | reverse complement strand
CAACAGGTCGCCGAACTGTTCCACGTCCTCTGCAAACGACACGGTCGTCGCAACCTCTCAATCGAGAGTGTTGCGACGACCGCATGAACCCGCCGTGACGACCTCGGTCCATCGTCTTGTCGAGACCCTCTCCCACCCATATTTTGAACATTTGTACTAGACAAACGTGCAACTCCTCTGTTAGACATATGTCTAAGACATTCGATCAAGATTGGGGACCGACCATGAACTCCCTCCACAACTCCACCGCCGGCCCGCGCGTTCTCGTCTGCGGCGGCGGAATCGGCGGCAACGCGGTTGCTCTGCAACTGGTCCGGGCCGGAATCCGGCCCACCGTGCTGGAACGGGCCGCCGCGCCGCGGCCCGGGGGCCAGGCCGTCGACCTGCGCGGTCCGAGCCGCGAGGTGGCCGAGCGGATGGGGCTGATGCCGGGTATTCACACCCACCAACTCGACGAGCGCGGCATGCTCTATGTCGACGCGGCGGGTAAGCCGACGCTGCGCATGCCCGCCGACCTGTTCGAAGGCAAGGGTGCTGTCGCCGACATCGAGATCACCCGCGGCGACCTGAATCAAGTCCTGCTCGACGCACTCGCCGAGGCGGGCGGTGCGGACTACCGCTACGGCGAGTGGATCACCGATATCCGGCAGGACGAGGCGGGCACCGAGGTCACCTTCGCCTCGGGAACCGTCGCGCGCTACGACATCGTGATCGGCGCGGACGGATTGCATTCGACCACCCGCGAACTGGTCTTCGGCCCGGAGCGGGAATGCAGTACCTACCTGGGCGGATATGTGTCCTTCTTCACCATGCCGACCCCCGCGGACGTGGAACCGCACTGGTTTTCCATGCACTCACTGGTCGGCGCGACCGCGGTCGGCATCCGCCCCGACGCCGATCCGGAGACCTGCAAGGCGATCGTCTTCGTGCGCGGGCCCGCCGATCCGGCGCTGCGCCGCGACGTCGCGGCCCAGCAGCGGCTGATCCGGGAGCGGCTCGCCGGAGGCGGGTGGCATTGCGAGGCCGTGCTCGCCGCCATGACCGACGCCCCGGATTTCTACTTCGACGAACTGGCCAGAATCGAACTGCCGACCTGGTCGCGGGGACGGGTCGTGCTGCTCGGCGACGCGGGTTACTGCGGATCGCCGCTGACCGGACAGGGCACCGCGATGGCATTGGTCGGCGCGTACCTGCTCGCGGGCGAGATCACCGCGCACACCACCGACCACCACCGGGCGCTGACCTCCTACGAGGACCGGCTGCGCCCGTTCGTCGCGACCGCTATGGAATTGCCGCCGGGCGGCCTGAAGGCGATAACACCGTCCACCCGCTTCGGCATTCGCGCGGGCATGGCCGTCTCCCGGTTGATGACCACCAGGATGATGCGGCCGCTGGTGATGCGGATGCTCACCAAGACCGAGAGCTACCCGCTGCCGGATTACCCGCGAACCGTTCGCGCGGCCTGATCCCCCGCCGGCTCGGGCTACGCTCTCCCCCGTCCCGACTCGCCGAGTGCGTCGTAATGGCGCCCCAACCCCTCGATGATCGCCGTCAGCACCCGGTGGGTTACCTGCAGATCGGCGTCGGTGAACCCCGCGATCGCGGCGCGGGTGCGCTGCCCGACCGGAATGAAGAAGTCCTGGGCGGCGGCCCTGCCCGGTTCGTCGTGGTAGAGCAGGACACGGCGGCGATCGTTCTCGTCTCCCGCCCGGCGCAGATGTCCGGATTCGATCATCCGTTCCACCAGGTAGGTCACCGCGGCCGAGGACATCCCCATGAGTCCGCCCAGCTGTCCAGGGGTGAGCGGGACACCCTCGTATTCGGCCGTGGCGATATGCAGTAGGGCACGAAAATCGTTGGGACGCAGACCATTCGATCGCGCGAAAATATGACCGAGCTGATCGGAGGCAGCGGTCAGCGCGCGGAGGTCGGCGCCGATCTCTCTTTCCAGCGCGTCGCGTTCGGTTCCCGCGCGCGGGGGTTCCGCCGATGCCGCCGCATCACTGTCGATCACGATGCCAGCGTACAACTCTCTCCATTGCTTGATATTTAAGAATATGAGAGAGTTTGCACGTGGGTATCTGGGATCGCTACGCCGCCGCCGTCACCTCCCGTCGCTCCTGGGTATTCCTCTTGGTGTTGGTCGGGCTTTCCGCGGCGTTGATGGGCGGTATCGGAGGTAACGACAACGCGGGCCGAGCTCCGGATTCGCTGCCCGACGCGGCGGAATCCGCCCGCGTGCGGGATGCCGCCGCGCAATTCCCCGACGCCGGTTCCGCCGCGGCCATCGTCGTGGTCACCCGTACCGACGGCGGCGCCCTCGGCGAGAGCGATCGCGCCGCGGCGACCGCCGCACTCGCCCGTGCCGTCGCCGCCTCGGGCGAGACGCAGCGACAGCCGGGAGCACTCGTGGCCTCGGGGGACGGCCAGGCACTACTCGGCCAGGTTCCGATCCCCGCGCGGTTGAACGGTTCGGCGCTCACCGAGCGCGTCGACACCGTGCGGCAGGCGGCGGACGAGGGTCTGCCCACCGAGTTGCGGCTCCAGATCACCGGCGGACCAGCCTTCGGCGCCGATATCGCCGATTCGTTCTCCGGCGCGAACACCATGCTGCTGGCGGTTACCGCGATCGTCGTCGCGGCGCTGTTGATCCTGACCTACCGCTCGCCGGTGCTGTGGTTGGCGCCGCTGCTCGTGATCGGCTGGGCCGACCGGCTCGCCACCACCGTCGGAACCGGCGTCGCCCGAGCGACCGGACTGAGTTTCGACGGTTCCACCGCGGGCATCACCAGCGTGCTCGTATTCGGCGCGGGCACCAACTACGCGCTACTCCTCGTTTCGCGATACCGCGACGAACTGCACAAGGAACACGACCACCGCATCGCGTTGCGCCGTGCGGTACGCCGGGCCGGACCGGCGATTCTGGCGAGCAACCTCACCGTGGTCGCGGCCCTGCTCGTACTGGTGCTGGCATCGGTGCCGAGCACGAGAAGTCTCGGTGCGCTCGCCGCGTCCGGACTGCTGGTCGCCCTTGTCTTCGTGCTGCTCGGCCTGCCCGCGGTCCTGGCCATGTTCGGACGAAATATCTTCTGGCCCTTCATCCCCCGGCACGATGATCGCGACCCCGCAGAACAGGGCGTGTGGCATGCGATCGCGGTCCGGGTCGTCCAGCGACCGGCGCTCGTCATCGCGACCGCGACGGCACTGCTCGCGGTCTGCGCGGCCGGGTTGTTCACCGTCGACGTCGGGCTCTCGCAGACCGAACAGTTCCGCGTCAGCGCCGAATCGGTGGACGGATTCGACACCCTCGCCGCGCACTTCCCGTCCGGCACCTCGGACCCGGCGCTGGTGATCGCGCAGGCCTCCGCCACACCGCGGATACAGGAAGCCCTCGCCGCGATCCCGGGTGTAGTGCGCGCGACCGCCACCGGAACCGCGCCCGACGGGCTCGCCCGCTGGTCGGTCGTCATCGACGCGCCACCGGCCTCGGATCGGGCATTCGAGATCATCGAATCGATGCGCACCGGGCTCGCGACGGTGAGCGGCGCGGACGCGATCGTCGGCGGCAGTGACGCCGAGGAACTCGATATCACCACGGCCGCCTCCCGCGACCGCCTGCTGATCATCCCGCTCATTCTCGCCGTCGTCTGCTTCGTCCTGCTCGCCCTCCTGCGCGCGGTGCCCGCCGCGCTGCTGCTCGTGGCGGTCACGGTGCTGAGCGCGGTGGCGGCGCTCGGTCTCGGCAGCTGGCTCAGTGTCCACCTGTTCGGATTCCCCGGGATCGATACCAACGTCCCGCTGTTCGCGTTCCTGTTCCTGGTGGCGCTCGGGGTCGACTACACGATCTTCCTCGTCACCCGCGCGAAGGAGGAGACGCCCGGGCACGGTACGACGGGCGGAATCGTTCGCGCCGTCTCCTCGACCGGAGCCGTGATCACCAGCGCCGGCATCGTGCTCGCCGCGGTGTTCTGCGTTCTCGGTGTCCTGCCGCTGATCACCCTGACGCAGTTGGGCATCGTGGTGGGGCTCGGCATCCTGCTCGATACGTTCGTGGTGCGCACGGTCATCATTCCGGCGCTGTTCACCCTGATCGGTCCGCGGATCTGGTGGCCGAGCGGGACCGGCCGGGATCAGGACGCCGCCGCGCCCGCCGAACCGGTGGCCTCGAGCGCCTGACCAGGCATCGACGCGACGATGCCCAATTCGGCGAGCAACTCCACGACCCGCCCGCCGATCTCGTCGCGGATCGGGCGGACCTGATCGACCTCGAGACCCGCCGGATCCTCGATGATCCATTCCAGGTAGCGGGGCCCGGGCAGCAGCGGACAAATATCGCCGCAGCCCATGGTGATGACGATATCGGCGGCCGCGATGATCTCGTCGGTCCACGGTTTCGGATACTCGTCGGCGATATCGATGCCGATTTCGGCCATCGCCTCGACGACGGCCGGATTGAGCGCGGCGCTCGGCTCGGACCCGCCCGACCACGCGACGGCCCTGCCCCTGGCCAACTGCGTGAAGTAACCGAGGGCGATCTGCGAACGGCCCGCATTATGTGTGCACAGGAAAAGCACGGTCGGCTGGGGACGCGCGACTTTGCCTTCGAGCCGAGCCCGCGCCTCCAAGCGCTGACGGCAGAAACGCTCGGCCAGGGTCGGCAGATAGAGCGTCACGGTGGATCGGGCCGCGAATTCGTCGTAGGACGACATCAGATAGTGCCGCACGGTATCCCAGTCGAAAACCGTCACGAATTCGGCGCGCAGCCGCTCCTGCGCGCGGTCGAGCGCGATCTCGTGATCGAGTGCCAGGAGCCGATACGCCGGGGTGGCTGAATGTTCAGACACCCTTCCAGCCTCTCAGCCCTCGGTTGAAGCGGCAAGCGAACTTCCCGTGAACCCGGTCGCACAACCCGCCGAACGCGGTGAAGCCGGGCCGGTCACCCCTCGTGGACCGGCCCGGCCCGTACCTCGGATGGGATCGTCGGCGCGCACGGATTGGTTACCTGTCGCAGTGGTGATGCCTCGATCTCCGATCAGCTCCCGGAAGAGCCAAGTGTTGTGCCTGCCCGATAACGCGGACGGTCGGACCGGTCACCCCTCGCGGACCGGCCCGACCGGCGTTATCCCCGGCCCGACTTGTCACCCCTCGTAAATGGACAAGTCGTGCCGGTTCCCACCCCGGCAGTAGCTGATATCCCCCCTTTCCCCGGTTACCTGTGGAAGTAGTCGAAAGCGCTCGACTGCTCCCGTTCGTGGTCGCACGTGCGCTCGACGCCCGCACCGGGAATCCCGGTACTCGGCTTGCCGATCATGTGTGCCTCCCTTCGTCGTTTCCGAATGTTTCCGGTGTGCTCCGGCGTCGAGACAAACATTGCCGCCACGCACTTGCTGGGGACTTAAAAAGACCTTGGAATAACGAAGTGGCAGGTCGGGATCAATTCGCTCCGCCGCGGCGGCGATCGCGAGATGATGTAGGCGGTGCGCCAAAAGGATTGGAGCGATGATGGAAACCGTGGTGGTCTGGGTGCTGGCCTGCCTGCTGTACTGGTGGGGCCTGCTCTGAACCGAAGGAAATCCGGCCGCGCGACTGCTCTCGCCACCGGCGCGACGGGCGCGCGGGCCCTGTCCCGATAGGCACCGACGACGTCGCCCCCGGTCCAGTGCCCGGGGGCGAAATATTCTTCGGGGCGAAGCGATTACGCGCGGGGCGCGACCTGCTCCCCGGTGCGGCAATCGGGGCACAGGCCCCAGAAGACGACTTCGGCCTCATCGATCGCGAACCCGTGACTGTCATCGGGTTCCAGGCATGGAGCGCCGCCGACGGCGCAGTCCACGTCGACGACCGTGTCGCAGGACCGGCACACCAGATGGTGGTGGTTGTCCCCGATCCTGGTCTCGTAGAGCGCCGACGAACCGGCGGGTTCGATGCGGCGCAGGATGCCCGCGTTCACACAGGCTCTGAGCACGTCGTACACGGCCTGGGTCGAAACGGTTCCGAGGGCTTGCCTGACCGTCGCGGCCAACCGATCGGCATCGGAATGCGGGCGCGCCGCCACCGCCTTCAGCACCGCGACGCGGGGCGCGGTGACCCGCAGGCCCGCTGCCCGTAACCACTCGCGTGGGTCGCCGTCGGTGTTCATGAATTCGATGGTCGCCCGCTTTCTGGAATTAGACAAGAAAAGGGCCTCGTAGTGTGAGCGACTCGACAGCAAGCGCTACGGGGTGAATCACCCGGTCACCGTGGCGGCGGGGTCCGAGGCGGGGTTGCGCCACGACGGCGGGATGGGCGGCGGCGTCCACCGAAACGTCGTCGGCGGCATAGATTGACGTTGCCCACCGAATCCATCTCGTTCAGCAACTGGTTCACCACGGTGCGCATGGTGGTCGATGCCGCCATCTGGCTGCGCTTGTGACCGCGCGCGTCGACCTCGTCCAGGAACAGCACGCACGGGGCGTTGCGTCGCGCCAGCTCGAAAACATTGTGCAGATCGCGTTCGCTGGCGCCGACGAAGATATCCAGTATGTCCGCGATCTCGATCGGATCATCCCCCGTTCGACAATACGAAACCTCTTCGAGCGTAGACGTTTGCGGCCAGGATGCCGTGCATGGCGCAGATCACATCGCCCGGCTCGGAATATTCCGGCGGAACGCTCGTTGTAACTCACTGTCGGCGTCCGGACAGCCCCGGGCCTCACCCCTTCGTCGCTGCGAGCGACCACCCGCCGAGAGGCGCTTGTGGGACGTCGGCCAACAGTCGTGACGTCGGAGTGGCGTCCGGCGACTGGACGCCGCCGGGCCTTTCGATCCGGCGGCGTTTCGTCATATTCGCGCTGCATAGTCGCGCCGTGGCGATATAGCCTTCCCGACATGGGGCGTATCTATGGATCGTTGACCGCATTCGCCGCGGCGGCGCTGATGGCGAGCACAGTGGTCACCGGAATCGCGCGGGCGACGCCCACCGACACCGAAACCTATTGCGCCGTGCGGTCCGGGCGGGAACCGGAGCGGGCGCTACCGGAGGACGTCGGATTCGACTCAGCGCGCCTGGACGCGGCACTGCGATTCGCGAGCGAGCGAAATCGGTTCAACGTGCAGGTCTTTCGGCACAACTGCCTGGTGGGTGCGGGTCCGAACAATGATCGGACCGATACCGTCGCCTGGAATATCTGGAGTTCCACCAAGAGTGTGGTCTCGGTACTCGTCGGAATGGCATGGGATAGGGGCAGAATCGACCTGGACGCACCGATCGACCGATATCTGCCCGCTGGCCTCGGCGACGCGGAGCACCGTTCGATCACCGTGGAGAATCTGCTCACCGAAACCTCCGGAATGAGGGTCGGCGTTCTCACCGAAGGCATCACCGGAGTCATCCCCCTCGATCCCAACAGCGCCGTACAGGCCCTCGGTGTGCCGTTGGACAATCCCCCCGGCACCGCTTTCAGCTACAGCCAGCGCAATGTCGACCTGCTGGCCTACGTCCTGGAATCGGCGATCGGAGAACCGCTGCAACAGTTCGCCCAACGCGAACTCTTCGATCCGCTCGGCATCGCCCGCGGCGATTACTACTGGGCGCGCGACCGCGCCGGACACACCTACGGCTACGCGCACTTGATGATTCCGCCCGACGATTTCGCCAAACTCGGGCTGCTGGTGAGCAACGACGGACGCTGGGGCGCACGGCAACTCGTCTCCGAGGAATATCTCCGGAAAGCACGTACGCCCTCCAGGGCGAACAGCTGCTACGGATATCTCTTCTGGATCGGCCCGGGATGCGCCGAAATCGCCGCGTTCATGCCCGCCGATATCGTGTCGATGGCCGGGCTCGGGATGCAGAACGTCTTCATGATCCCCAGCCTGGATCTCATGGTCATGTGGACCGGCGTCTACGGCAATGTCAGCAGCCAGGGCCTTTCGGGGATCGTGCAGAACACCTCGGAACTGCCGCACGAATTCTTCCGCAGGCTTTTCGCCGCCATGGTGGACAATCCGATTCCCGATCCAGGACCGTATGTCGAACCGCCGCTGCGGCTGGACCCCGGCCGGTTGGTCGACGGGAATATCCTGCTCGCCGTTTTCGGTGTCGGTCCGTCCGCCTATCCGGGCTGCAATGTCTTCTCGTGCCTGAACTATCCGCTGGCGCCGCCGTTCGCCGATACCGCGCCCGGATGCGCGATCCTGGTCTGCCTCGGGGACGCCCCGGGGACACCGGGTATCCGCTGACCCGTGCGCGGACGGCTCTCAGCGCAGCCGCGTGACCCAGCCGTGCACGTCGTCGACGCGCAGGGCCGCCGCGTGACGTTTGCGCAGGGCTTGCGACAGCGGGCCGGGCGTGCCGTCGCCGACCATGCGGCCGTCCACCTCGAGTACCGGCGCCGCGCCCGCCGATGTGCCGGTGACGAAAACCTCGTCGGCGATGTACAACTCGGTGAGATCGACGGTGCGTTCGATGACGGGAACGCCGTCCTCGGCGGCGAGGGTGAGAATGGTGCGCCGATTGATCCCGTCGAGGATGTCGCAGGAGACGTCGGGCGTGATCAGCGTGCCGCCGCGCACGAGGAAGATATTGGCCGCGCTGAGTTCGCAGACGTGCCCGTTGCCGTCGAGGAAGACGCAATCGTCGTAGCCGCTGTCGATGGCGTCCTGTTTGGCGAGTACCGAATTCACGTACGCGCCGTTGACTTTCGCCCGTGACGGAATCGCATTGTCCGGAATGCGACGCCACGGACTGGATTTGAGCCGCATTCCGTCCTGCGGCACGATCGGCGTCGCCTCGTAGACGAACATGCTCACCTGGATCTCACATCCGCGCACCCTGGTGCCAGGAATGGATTCGATGACGTGCACCGTCGCGCGGACGAAGACATCCTCGGCGGGGTCGTTGGCCGCGATCAATTCGATGACCGCCGAGCGGAATCGCGCGAAATCCCACTCCGGCGCGAACCGATCTATCCCGATGATCTTGCAGGACTCTTCCAGACGCCGGAAGTGATCGTCCAGCCGGAACGCGGTACGCGCCGATCCCTCCACGTGAACGGGAAAGACCGTGTAAACGCTCAGGCCGTACAGCACCGCCGACGATGCCACGCCGACCTGCGCCGCCTCGGCGGGAACGAGCCGGTCACCGAGGTACACCTGTGGATAGGGGTTCGCCATCGGCGCAGGCTATCAGCCGTCGCGGCGGGCGGGCCAGCCGATTCGGGCCGCCCGATATCGGACGGCCCGGGCGGCCGAGCGGGCTCAGCGTTCGCTGAGCAGCACCTCGGCGATCTGAATGGTATTGAGGGCGGCGCCCTTTCGCAGATTGTCACCCGAGACGAACAGCGCGATGCCGCGACCGTCGGGAACACCGGGATCCTGGCGGATGCGGCCGACGAGGGATTCATCGCCACCCGCGGCCTGCAACGGGGTGGGGACGTCGACCAGTCGGACGCCGGGCGCGCCGGCGAGGATCTCCGTCGCGCGTGCCACCGACAGCGGCTCGTCGAATTCGGCATTGATCGACAGCGAGTGCCCGGTGAACACCGGAACCCGCACGCAGGTGCCGCTCACCAGCAGCTCCGGCAGGCCGAGGATTTTGCGGCTCTCGTTGCGCAGCTTCTGATCTTCGTCGGTTTCGAAACTGCCGTCATCGACGATCGCGCCCGCCAGCGGGATGACGTCGAAAGCGATCGGCGCGACGTATTTGTTCGGCGCGGGGAACGACACGGCGCTGCCGTCGTGCACCAACTTCTCGGCGTCGTCGACCACAGCGCGCACCTGGGTGGCGAGTTCCTCCACACCGGCAAGACCGCTGCCCGAGACCGCCTGGTAGCTGGACACGATCAGGCGTCGCAGTCCGGCCGCGTCGTGCAGCGGCTTGAGGACAGGCATGGCCGCCATGGTGGTGCAGTTCGGATTGGCGATGATGCCCTTGACCAGATTGCGGGTCTGCTCCGGATTGACCTCGCTGACGACCAGCGGGACATCGGGATCTTTACGCCAGGCCGAGGAATTGTCGATCACCGTGACACCGGCCGCGGCGAACCGCGGGGCCTGCACGCGGGACATGGTGGCGCCCGCGGAGAACAGGGCGATATCGAGACCGGACGGATCGGCGGTCTCGGTGTCCTCCACCACGATTTCGCCGCCGCGCCACGGCAGTGTCTTGCCCGCCGACCGGGAGGACGCGAAGAAGCGCACCTCGTCGGCCGGGAAATTCCGTTCCTCGAGGAGTTTGCGCATCACGGCGCCGACCTGACCGGTCGCGCCGACAACGCCTACACGAATACCCATGACTCGAGTCCTTTCGACACGATCGGTGGCCCTGCGTGGCGGTGTCGAGCCGCCTGCCGCGAGCTCGGTCCGCTCAGGTCTGTGCTCTCGCTTTTCAGCGGCCTGTTCCGGCGTGGACGACGGCGACCTCGTCGCCGCCCAGATCGAAGGCCTTGTGCAGCACCTTCACCGCTTCGTCCAGTTCGGTGTCCTTGACCAGCACCGAGATCCTGATCTCGGAGGTGGAGATGAGGTCGATGTTGACGCCCGCCTCGGCCAACGCCTCGCAGAAGGTGGCCGTGACGCCGGGATGGCTCTTCATGCCCGCGCCGACCAGTGACACCTTGCCGATGTGGTCGTCGTAGAGCACCTGGGAGAAACCGATCTCCTCCTGGCGCCTGGTGAGCATCTCGACGGCGCGGGCGCCATCGGTCTTGGGCAGGGTGAAGGTGATATCGGTTTTCCCGGTGTCCACCTTCGAGATGTTCTGCAGGACCATATCGATATTGACTTCTACGTCGGCGACGGCACGGAACACCTTGGCGGCGTAGCCCGGTTCGTCCGGCAGTCCGACCACGGTCACCTTGGCCTCGCTGCGGTCGTGCGCGACGCCGGTGAGGATTGCTTGCTCCAAGGGGATGTCCTCCATCGATCCGTAAATGTAGGTGCCCTGCTTGTCGGTATAGGACGAGCGCACATGAACGGGCACGTTGTAGCGGCGGGCGTACTCGACGCAACGCAGCATCAGGACCTTCGCGCCGCAGGCCGCCAGTTCCAGCATCTCCTCGTAGGAGACCTGATCGAGCCGCTGCGCGTCCGGCACGATCCTCGGGTCCGCGGTGAAGACGCCGTCGACGTCGGTGTAGATCTCGCAGACGTCGGCCTCGAGCGCGGCGGCCAGCGCCACCGCGGTGGTGTCCGAGCCGCCGCGACCGAGCGTGGTGACGTCCCTGCTGTCCTGGCTGACGCCCTGAAACCCCGCGACCAGTACCACCTGGCCCTCGTCGAGAGCCGAGCGCAACCTGCTCGGGGTGACGTCGATGATTTTCGCGTTGCCGTGGGCGCCGGTGGTGATCACACCCGCCTGCGAGCCGGTGAACGATCGGGCCTGCGCGCCGAGCGAGTGGATGGCCATGGCGACCAGCGCGTTGGAGATGCGCTCGCCCGAGGTGAGCAACATATCCATTTCGCGGGCTGGCGGCGCGGGGGCCACCTGCTGGGCCAGATCGAGGAGTTCGTCGGTGGTGTCACCCATCGCGGAGCAGACGACCACCACGTCGTGGCCCTGCTTCTTCGTTTCGACGATCCGTTCAGCGACGCGCCGGATACGCTCGGCGGTAGCCACCGAGGATCCTCCGTACTTCTGAACAACGAGAGCCACGACAGGGTCCTCCACGATCGACGATCAGCTGCTGACAGCTGTTCAGACTACCGGCCCAGGTCCAGCGAATTCGTTCCTACCTCTCGGCCCGCCTCCGCCGCACCCGTGCCGACCGGGTCTTTTCCCGCCCCGAATCTCGCAAAGAGCCAGTGGTACTTGGTGTTCTGGAACGCCGCGATACGCCACTCGACGCCGCGGCGCACCACTGCGGTCGTGTGCACCCCGGTATCGCGAAGATCGCGCTCCTTCGACACCGCCCCCTGCCGTGCACGACCGCCACATCGACAACGAGGAGACAATGGGTCGATGAGAAGCACGGTGATACACGTACGGACCGGGCGCACCGAGGTGGTCCACGACCTCACTGCGCAGTGCGCGTCCTTCGCCGAGGCGGCCGGCGGGGACGGGCTGCTGCATATCTTCGTCCCGCACGCGACCGCGGGGATCGCGATCATCGAACTCGGCGCGGGCAGCGACGACGACCTGCTCGCCGCGCTCGGCGACCTGCTTCCCGCCGACGACCGCTGGCGGCACGCGCACGGAACGCGCGGACACGGACGTTCCCACGTGATGCCCGCGCTGATTCCGCCTTACGCCACCGTGCCGGTGCTCGGCGGCAGTCTGGCGCTCGGCACCTGGCAGTCGATCGCACTGGTCGACCTCAATGTCGACAATCCGGACCGCCAGGTGCGGCTGTCCTATCTCACCGACGCCGGGTGATCAGGACCGGGTGAACCAGGTGACCTGGGCGCCGTTGCCGAATTCCTTGCGCCGCGTCGGCGTGAACAGCGTCGGGGCGAAAGCGCCGGAGAAGGCCGGGATTCCGCCGCCCGCCACCACGGGATAGCTCTTGATGATCAGCTCGTCGAGTTCGGCGAGCAGTTGCGCGGCGAGTACGCCGCCACCGCAGAGCCAGATATCGAGGCCGTCCTCCTTCTTCAGTCGGCGCACCAGGCCGAGCGGGTCCGCCTCGATCAGTTCGACGGCGGGATCCTCGCTCCGGCCGAGCGTGGTCGACACGACGTATTGCTTCATATGCGCGTACGGACTCGTCACTGCCGCCGACAGCGCGGGTTCGTAGGTGCCGCGTCCCATGACCACCGTGTCGCAGCGCCGATTCGGCTCGTCGAGGGCCAGATCCGCGTGGGCGCGCAGATGTGTGGGAACGAACTCCGGATATTCCGCATTGATCCACGCGCCCATTTCGGCACTGAAGGGATAGAAGTCGAATTCACCGCCCGGACCGGCGATATAGCCGTCGAGCGAGACGCCGACGTAGTACACGAGCTTTCGCATTCGATACCACCCAAACTGTTGTACTCTGTCTGTAGTGATTTGAAGGTAGTACTACAGATGGAGTGGTGTCAAGTGCGAACCAACCCCGAACGCAGGCAGGCGCTGATCGACGCGGCGATCGAGGTGCTGGCCGGGCAGGGAGCCCGAGGACTCACCTTCCGCGCGGTGGACAAGGAGGCCGCCGTCCCCGCGGGGACCGCCTCCAACTACTTCGCCAATCGCGACGATCTGCTGACCCAGGCGGGCGCACGGTTCTACGAGCGATTGCAGCCGAGCGCGGAAACGATGGCGAAGGTGACCGAAGGCCCCAAGACCCGCGCGAATATCACCGAGCTCATGACGGAGGTGGTCGGCCGGATCGAGGCATTCCGCACCGGCTACCTCGCCCTGCTCGAACTCCGCTTGGAGGCGACCCGGCGACCGGCGCTGCGCGAGGTGCTGACCGAACGGGTACGCGCCGACCTGGAGTTCAATGTGCGCAACCACCTCGACGCGGGCATGCCGGGCGACGAGACGTCGGTGCGATTGCTCTACCTGGCGCTGAATTGGCTGATCCTCGACCGGCTCACCCTGCCAGGACTGTTCACCGAGGAGCAGAGCGCGGAGTTGATCGAAGCGGCGGTGAACCGCGTCGTCGGCGCGGAAACCCGAACCGACGAAGATCACAGGCGGGCCAACGGGTTGTGACCCGCATCACTTCGTTCGATAATGGGGCGATGATGGCGAATGTCGGAGACCGACTACACGTTCACGGGCACGTGGTGGGAGAACGCGACCACCAGGGCGAAATCATCGAGGTGCGCGGCAGAGGCGGATCTCCGCCCTATGTAGTGCGATTCGAGGACGGACACGAATCGCTGATGTATCCCGGCCCGGACGCGGTGGTGGAACCGGCTGCCGCGAACTGACGGCACGCGAGGTGGCCGCCGGGCCCCCGCGCACACTCGGCCACGTTGTTACCCGCGAGTACAGCCATACCGGAACCGAATAGCCAGGTTGACGGATCAGAAGGCGGCTGGGCAGAATCGGCCGAATCGATCCGCCGGGGGGTGGAGGTATGGCATGCGCACGAAAATCGACATCGACTTTGTCGTTGCGATCACCCCGGCACAGGTGCTCGAGGCTTTGGCAGCCATCGAAATGCTCCCCGAGTGGTCCACCTATCACGATGCGCGCGTCGCGACCCGCGACGAACAGGGCAGACCGGGCCGGGTCTACGTCACCGCGGATGTGATGGGCAGTTCCGACCTCCAGGTCCTCGAATACGAATGGACTGCTTCTCGCTGCGCGTGGCAGGTGGTCGACAGTTCACGTGGCATCGGGGGCGGCGGCTCGTTCGAGGTGGCCGCGGGCACGACGGGCACCCGGGTCCGGTATCACGTCGAGGTGCATTCGCGGATTCCGCTGCCTGGGCTGCTGATGAAGCGCACGGTCCAGCGATGGCACGAAACCGTTGTGCAGAATTTCGTCGAATTCGCCGAGGCCTACCCGGAGCCGAGGGACTACGAGGTGCTGTAACGAGAATCACCCGGCGCTGATTTCGCCGAGGGAAAAGCCCGATCCCCTGCCCCGCGTTCGGGTGCGACGATATGCGCCATGATCGGTAGCAAGAGAGTTCGGTTCCAACCGCAGGCCGAAGACGGCTCGGTAACCCAGCTCGAACTGTTCTTCGACCTCGTCATCGTCTTCGCGTTCACCATGGTCACCGACCTCGCCGCGGAGGAGACCAGCGCGAAGAACATGGTGCGCGCCATGCTTGTGCTCGCGGTCATGTGGTGGGTGTGGGTCGCGTATTCCTGGCTGGGCAATGTGGTCAAGGCCGATGAGGGATTCACCCGCGTCGCGATGTTCGCGGCGATGGGCGGCGGCCTCATCGCTGCCATCACCATTCCCGAGGCCTTCCACGATCTGCCCGGCGGCTGGTTCGGCCCGCTGGTCTTCGCGATCGCCTATATGGTGACCCGCCTGATCCACGTCGGGGTCTTCTATATCGCCAGTTCCGCGGATCCGCAGTTGCGCGGCCAGGTCACCCGATGGGCGCTCGGCTCCATCACCATCGGCACCACCCTGTTGGTGATCGCCGCCATGACCTCGGGGACGGTGCAGATCGCCCTGTGGATCGCCGCGATCACGGGCGACATGCTGTGGACGATTCTGGCGGGCGAGGACTGGCGGGTGAATTCGGGCACCCACTTCTCCGAGCGCTACGGGCTGATCATCATCGTCGCGCTCGGTGAATCGATCGTTTCCATCGGAATCGGAGTCGCCGGACTGCCGATCTCCTGGCCGATCACCGTCGGCTCGCTACTCGGTCTCACCGCCGCGGGACTGCTCTGGTGGGCGTATTTCGATGTCGCCGCGCTGTCGGTGGAGCACGAACTGAAGCGGTCGACCGGTCAGCGGCAGATCAAGATCGCCCGAAACAGTTACACCTATTGGCATTTCCCGATGATCGTCGGCATCATCGGGCTCTCGCTCGGGCTGAAGAAGGTGCTCTACTACGTCGGCGACACCTCACACCACACGCTGAAGGACGCGCTGTACGGTATCCCGCTGTTCGCGCTCTACGGCGGCGTCGTGCTGTATCTGATCGCCCTCGTCGGATTCAAACACTATGCGACAGGACAGATCACGGTGCCGCGCGTCGTCGCCGCGGTGCTGTTGCTGGCACTGATCCCTCTCGCCTGCGCGGTGCCCGCGCTGGTGGCGCTGGCCCTGCTGTGCGCCGTGCTCATCGTGCTGATCGCCTGGGAGACAACGCGTTACGCGCAGCCGCGCGAGGAGATCAGGCACGGCGCGCACTGACCGCGGTCAGGAGTCGGTCGACGACCGCATGAGCAGATGCCGAACCCGATGTTCGTGCGGGGTATGGCCGTAGTGGGACGGGTCTACCCGCACCCCATCACGTACCGCGGTCCGGATCTGGTCGACGTTCTCGCGGATCATGTCCGAGACCAGTTCATCTGTCCTCGGATCGGCGAGCACCTGGAAGACGATGCGGAAGGTGGTATCGGCGACCAGGCGCATGATGTCGTCGTGGAACGGGATGTAGCGGACCTTGCCCGCCTGCGGATCGTTCTTGATCAGTTCCACGATCATGTCGTCCAGTTCGGAGCGGTTCTCCTCCAGCGCGGCGGCGATATTGCGCGTGTAGTGACCGGTGCGCAGCACCTCGGCCACCTCGTCGAGTACCGCGATCGTCATGGGCCGTTTGATGACGTCGACAATGGTTTTCACGAAATGGTTCACCACCGCGGCGGTCACCCGCTCACCCAGCGCGCGATCGGCGACGCGCCCGAGCCTGACCGTGATGACCACGATCCGCAGCAGCCGGAACCCGCGGAAGAACGGGCTGGTCACCGGAATCATGCCGAGCACTTCGTACCAGTAGACGAAGGGGAAGGTCCACGGCCAGCCCGCGCGGCGCCAGCGCCACAGGAATTCCGCGGCGAAGATCGCGCAGATGACGTAATCGGTGATCACGATCGTGTGATGGACACCGTCGGACACCGAGAAGAAGCTGACCCAGAAGACCAGCGCGAATGAGATGACGGCAAGGCCGAGCATGACCAGGTCGGTCCACAGCGCGGGGCGTTCGGTCGCCGATCCGGCCGCTTCCGATGCCGCGTCGACATGTGAGGGGGTGGTAGGAGCTGCCACAGAAGGATCCCTTCAACGCCGAACGGTCTCGCCGAGAGTAGTCGCGACGGCGGCCGATACCGGCGTCGCGCGCCGTGATCAATACCGGCGCGGCGCGTACCTGTGATCGCGTGTGGTCAGCGACCCTCGCGGATGATGGCTTCGATATTGCGTTCGGCGAGCGCGGTGATGGTGAGTGACGGGTTGACCGTGCCGGTGCTGCCTGGAATCGCCGCGCCGTCCATGACGTACAGGCCGGGATGACCGTGCACGCGCCCGTACCCGTCGGTGGCTTTGCCGAGTACCGCGCCGCCCAGCGGATGGGCGGTGAACAGCGCGTTGGCGTCGTAGCCGAGGGCGCCGTATTCGACGAGGGCGTCCGCCGCCTCGGCGACCCTGCGGTCGACGGCGCGGGCCGCGGCGGTGGTCTCCTCCCGGTTGCGCGCCGACCAGCTCAGGGCGACCGTGTTCGCCGCCCGGTCGTAGCCGAAGCGTGTGCGGGCGGGGTCGAGCACCATGCCGAGGGAGGCGAGTGCGCCGGTTTCGAAGGGAATGCCGGGGATGTACCAGTTCTCCAGGGTCACCGGCACGGCTCGCTCGTCGAAGATCCTGCTCGCGCTCGGCACGCCCTGTCCGAACCCGCCGACGGCACTCGCGCCGCGGGCGAGTACCACGTCCCCGTTGGTACCCCACCCGTCGCCGATGTGCTCGTTGAGTTTCGGCAGGGTGCCGGTGGCCTGCGCGCGGACCAGCAGTTCGGAGGTGCCGATCGAGCCCGCGCCGAGGAACAGGCGGTCACAGGTCAGGGTGCGAACGCCGAGGCTCTCGCCGGTGGGCGACAGCTTGGTCACCGTGACCGCGAAACGTCCGCCCGCCTCCTGGGCGATGGCGTCGACGCGATGGCCGGGGAAGATCGCCGACTTCCCGGTCTCCCTGGCGTATTTCAGGTAGTTCTGGTTCAGATCGAATTTCGCGCCGTTGGAATTGCCGAGATTGCTGCGCGCCACGGTGGCCGACGCGCGGGTGGTTCCGGCGAGTTCAGCGCGCAGGATGTCCCAGTTGAACACCGAATCATTGGGCAGCGGTTGATATCCCGCCTTGCGCACCTGATCGTCCCAGGCCCGGGAATGGGTGAAGGGTTTCGACGCGTAGATATCCGAAGGAATCGGGTTGAGCCGCAACATATCCCGCACCCGCGGGTAGTAGACCCGGTCCAGTTCGCCGTAATCGACGACGCCGCCGAAGATGTGATCGAAGAACCTGCGTTCCGGGGCGACCATCGCGCCGGTGAAGATCACCGAACCGCCGCCGACCGCCGCGGCCCGCCACACGTCGATGCCCGGGTAGGTGGTGCAGTCGAGCACGCCGCCGAAACTCGCGCATTGCATCGGTACTTTGGTGACACCGGTGAAACTGGTGCGATGCCAGAAACCGCGGCCGTCGGGGAGGTCGTCACCGGTGAAGATCTCGCGCCACGGGTCGTTGGGCCACTGCGAACCGCGCTCGAGCACGGTATTGGCGACACCGGCCTGCGCCAGCCGCAGCGCGGTGACCGAGGCCCCGAATCCGGAGCCGATGACGATGGCGGGGGAATGCTCGGGAGGATCGGGCAGCGGCGCGAAGATCTCGGGAACCCAGTCGCGGAACAGGTTGGACCAGACCGGATCCGCCGCCGCGGGGCGAGCGCTCATCGCGGTACCGGCGGCACCGAACAACGCCGCCGCCGCGGCTCCCCGTAAGAAGGCGCGTCTGTCCACCGGACCTCCAAAATCACCTATGGCCGAGCGCAGACTACCGGTATTCCGGCATTCCGACCACACCGTCCCCCGCCGGAGAAATCACGAACCCGCGGTCAGCGGGCGAAGGGCGCGGAATCGGCGGAACACGTCGCGCCGGGAGCCGGGAGTTGCAGGTCGACCAGGTAGCGCTCGCGCAGGTGACGGGCGCATTCGTTATCCGGGTCGTGACCGTAGCCGTCGGAGACAACGACCAGACGCGCGTTCACCATGGCCTGCTGCGCGCGCTGCGCGAACGGCAGCGGCGTCGCGGGATCGAACCGATTGTTGATCAGCAACGCCGGTTTGTCGGCGCTGAGCGTCCACGGGCCGGTGTAGCGCTGGGGATATCCGTCCGCGGGTGCCTGCCATGCGGCGCACGGCTGACGCAGGTACAGCAAGAAGGCGCCGTAGGTCGGCGCGGTCGCCGCGAATCGGCTCGCCAGTTGCGGCCATATTTCGGGCTGACGCGCAAAGGTGCTGTCCGCGCAGGAGATAGCGGTGAAGGAGTCCAGGAAATCGACGTCGAGGGCGCCTGCGGCCAGGATTGCCCGTACCGCGTCGGCGTTGCCCGCGTGGCCGCTGTCGAGGGCGGCCAGCAACTCGGCCATGGCGGGCCAGCCCTTCCCTGGGTCGTACAACAGCGGCGTCAGGGCCGCAACGACCTGGGCGTAGGTCACCTGGACGGCGTGCTCGCCGGACCCGACTGTGATCGGACCGCGTGCGAGTCCGGCGAGCAGCGCGTCGTAGCGCGCCCGCAGGTCGCCGGTCGACCGGCCCGATGTCCCCCGCTCGGTGGATCCGGCGGCGGTCGATATCGGCGCTTCGGCGAAGGCGCACGCGGTCTTCGCCGAAGCGCACAGCCGGAGGAATTCGCCGAGCACGTCCTCGGCGCCCGTCGCGGTGTCGAGGACGGCGGCCGTGGCGTCGCGCGTGTAGGCGTCCGGATCGAGTACCGCGCTCAGTTGCAGTGCCCTGACCCGCTCCCCGAACAGCGCGCCGTACACCTGGCCCAGATAACTCGCGTGCGAACCGCCCAGGTAGGTCAGCTGAGAGTCGCCGACCGCCCGGCGCAGCAGATCCAGATCCCGCGCGGCGTCGACGGTGGTCAGATGTGGCAACAGCGCGCCGCTGTACGCCGCGCATCCCGCCGCCAGCGCCCTCGCGGCCCGCTCGGCCGCCGCCTGCTGTTCGGCGGTGACCGGCGGAATCGTCGTCGCGGTCCAGAATCCGCGCTTTTCCTCGTCGTTCGCAAAACATTTGACCCGCGCGCTGCGGCCGACGCCGCGCTGGTCGAAGGTGACCACGTCGAATCGGCGACTCACCTCGCCGGGGACCAGCGCGCCCTTCGCGGCCCATTCCAGGCCCGATCCGCCGGGACCGCCGACAGCGGCGAACAGGGTGCCGATCCGGTGCGCGGGATCGGAGGCAGGCTGCCGGACGACGGCGAGGGTGATGGTCTCGCCATCGGGGCTGGCGTAATCCAGCGGCACCGCGGCGGTCGCGCATTCGTAGCGGCTCAATCCCGGCTCCGCGCATACCGCCCAGTCCAGCTGCGGCGTCGGTACGGCGTCGGCCTGCGCGACGAGTTCGGCGACCGCCGACTCGTGCTCGGTCACCGGGCCGCACCCACTCGACACGGGCAGCGCCACGACCAAGGCCGCGACTGCCATCTTCTTCCAGCTACGCACGTCACCATCGTCCGATGCGAGGGGGCAGCCGGTCGTCATCCTCAGTGACGAATTCAACCCTGGATCCTCCTTCGGCCGACATCGACGGATCGGCGGCCGCGCAGGCGCTCACGAGGTGAGCAGCCGGATCACCGCGATCGTGCCGACCACGACGATCACCGCGCGCAGCACGGTCGGCGACATGCGCCTGCCCACCGTAGCGCCGAGTTGCCCGCCGATGATCGAACCGACCGCGATCAACGCGACGGCGATCCAGTCGACCTCGGCGACCGCGATGAAGATCACCGCCGAGACCGCGTTGACGATCAGGGCGAGCACATTCTTCACACCGTTGAGCCGCTGCATATCCTCGTGCACGAAGACACCGAGCAACCCGATCAGCAGCACACCCTGGGCCGCGCCGAAATAACCACCGTAGATACCGGTCGCGTAGACCGCCGCCAGCAGAATCGGGCCGCCGTGTTCGGGCGCGGGTCCGGTATCGCCGTCGCGGCGCCGCTTGACCCAGCGCGCCAGCCTCGGCTGCACCACAACGAGGATCAAGGCCGCGATGATCAGCACGGGGACGATGGCCTTGAAGGCGTCGGCGGGCAGGGTGAGCAGCAACACAGCGCCGGTGATGCCGCCGAGCAGGGAGGCGGTACCGAGTTGCAGCAACCGGGCACGCTGCCCGGCGAGTTCGCGCCGATATCCGATGACGCCGCTGATGGAACCGGGCACGAGACCGATCGTGTTGGACACATTCGCGGTGACCGGCGGCAGCCCGAAGGCGAGCAGCACCGGGAAGGTGATCAGGGTGCCCGATCCCACGATGGTGTTGATGCCGCCTGCCGCGATACCCGCGGCGAAGACGGCCAGCATTTCCAGCCAGGTCATAGTTTGAACGGTTCCTTCGACGTCCCGCCGGGTCACCACCCGTACGAGCGTTCAGTTCGGACGCCGAAACGCTAGCGGGTCGTCATCGGATGACCCGACGATGGGGGACCTGCGTTGGCCCGTTGATTGCGGCACGCTAAACTGGGCGCATCATGCTGCGGGCGCTCCTTCTCGAACGCCGCGACGGGGTCTAATCGGACCGGCTCCCGTCGCGGGGTTTCGCCGCGCCGGTCGACCCACACGGGATCCACCACACCCTGGAGAAATCGCATGTCCCCCGCTGACGCCTTCGTATCCGGCACGCGCACCATTTCGGCCCCGTCGAAGCCTGCGCCCGCCGACCAGCCCGCCTGGAACACGCAGAAGAACTCGTCCATGCCGACCTTCCGCTACCGGCCGTTCGCCGAGGAGGTCGAGCCGATCATCCTGGCCGACCGCACCTGGCCCGAGCGGGTCATCGACCGCGCCCCCGGCTGGTGCGCCGTCGACCTGCGCGACGGCAACCAGGCCCTGATCGACCCGATGAGCCCGGCCCGCAAGCGCCGCATGTTCGACCTGCTGGTGCGCATGGGTTACAAGGAGATCGAGGTCGGATTCCCTTCGGCCAGCCAGACCGATTTCGACTTCGTGCGCGAGATCATCGAGGACGGCGCGATCCCCGACGACGTCACCATCCAGGTGCTGACCCAGTGTCGCGCCGAACTGATCGAACGCACCTTCGAGGCATGCGTGGGCGCGGGCAACGTCATCGTGCACTTCTACAACTCCACCTCGATCCTGCAGCGCAAGGTCGTCTTCCGCGCCGAGCGCGACGCGGTGAAGAAGATCGCCACCGACGCCGCGACGCTGTGCCTGGAGGTGGAGAAGCGCTACCCGGACACCAATTGGCGCTACGAGTACAGCCCGGAGTCCTACACCGGCACCGAGCTGGATTACGCGAGGGAGGTCTGCGACGCGGTCACCGCGATCATCGCGCCGACACCCGAGAAGCCGATGATCATCAACCTGCCCGCGACCGTCGAGATGGCGACCCCGAACGTCTACGCCGATTCGATCGAGTGGATGAGCCGCAACCTGGCCCGCCGCGATTCGATCGTGCTGTCGCTGCATCCGCACAACGACCGTGGCACCGCGGTGGCCGCCGCCGAACTGGGCTACCAGGCCGGCGCCGACCGCATCGAGGGCTGCTTGTTCGGCAACGGCGAGCGCACCGGCAATGTCTGCCTGGTCACGCTGGGGATGAATCTGTTCTCGCGCGGCGTCGACCCGCAGATCAATTTCTCCGATATCGATGAGATCCGCCGCACCGTCGAATACTGCAACCAGCTGCCGGTTCACGAACGTCACCCCTACGGCGGCGACTTGGTCTACACCGCGTTCTCCGGCTCGCACCAGGACGCCATCAACAAGGGTCTGGACGCGATGAAGGTCGCCGCGGACGCCGCCGACTCCGATGTCGACGACATCGTGTGGGCGGTGCCGTACCTGCCGATCGACCCGAAGGATGTGGGCCGTACCTACGAGGCCGTCATCCGGGTCAACTCGCAGTCCGGCAAGGGCGGCGTCGCCTACATCATGAAAACCGATCACGGGTTGGTGCTGCCGCGCCGACTGCAGATCGAATTCTCCCAGGCCGTCCAGAAGATCACCGATGGCGAAGGCGGGGAGGTCACGCCGAAGGAGATGTGGGACGTCTTCTCCGAGGAGTACCTGTCCCCGATCCTGCCGTTGGAGCGGATCCGCCAGAAGGTGACCGCGTCCGAAACCGACGGCGGCGTCGACTCCATCACCGCCGTGGTGAAGGTGGACGGGGTCGAGCAGGAGATCACCGGTTCCGGTAACGGACCGCTGGCCGCGTTCGTCGACGCCATCGCCACCGTCGGTTTCGACGTGCGAGTACTCGACTACTCCGAGCACGCCATGTCCGCGGGTGACGACGCGCAGGCCGCGGCCTACGTCGAATGCGCCATCGGGGACAAGGTCGTCTGGGGTGTCGGCATCGCCACCTCCATCACCACCGCCTCGTTGCGCGCCGTGGTCAGCGCGGTCAACCGCGCGCACTGAGCGCGACACCCGAGTACCGTTGAGGGCCGGACATCACGCTTACGGGCGGTTCGATGTCCGGCCCTCTAACCTGCTGGGGGAGAAAGACAATCAGTGTTTCCGCGACCGGTGAACAGTCGTCGCAACCGGCGTGTCACCCGGCGCGTCCGCTATAAGTACCGTGGCGCGGGGCCGTGAACCCCGTGCTAGCGTTGATTCGCACTCAAGCGCCGAGCTCTCTGCTCGCTCCCGAGCAGATGGGGGAACTGTGACAAACAACGACCATAACCCGACTTCTCCGCCCTGGCTGCAGAGTCATTCGGTGGATACGGCCGACGTCACCACCGATTCCGCGAGCGGGTCCGCGGCGCACGATGATTCGAGCGAGACCTCGGCCGCCGACGCGGCCGCCGAGCGCGGGCAGGAACGACCGGAAGCCACCGCCACTCCGGTGCGGGAAGCCGAATCCGCGCCGCTGCCGGAGGAACAGCAGTACCCGGGATACCCGACCGGGCCCGCGGATCAGAACACCTATGCGCCGCAGGGGGGCCCGCAGAGTTACGGGCCTGTCGAAGGTTTCGCGCCGCCCGCCGAACAGCAGCAGTTCGCGCCGCCCTATCAGGGCGGACCCTATCCGCCGTATCAGGGCGGGCCGTATCAGCCCGCACCCGAACAGCACAGCGGCAACCATCCGCTCGCCCCGCCCGACCCACACCAGCAGGGTCCGCAGTACGGCGAGTACCGCCAGGAGACGCCCCCCGACGGACGCGGCACCCAGGATTATCCCGAAGCGTTTGCGGGACAGGAACATCAGAGCCCCATCTACAGCTGGGCTCCGCCGCCCCCGCCCGCCCAGCAGCCGCCGATGGCGCCGCCGCCCCCGATGTATCAGCCGCCCGGTGGTCCCAATACCCCGCCCGGTGTTCCCAATCCGGGCGGCCCCATCGGCCAGACCGGGCCCGGCCAGATCTGGCAGGGCGCGGCGCCCGGATCACCACCGCAGCAGGCGTTTCAGCCGCAGCATATGCAGCAGCCCGGCCAGCCCGGCCATTCGGTCAATGATCTGAACCTGCTCAAGCGGGCTCGCCGAGCGCCGCGCAGCGGGTGGCGTCGCGCATTGCACAAGGCGTCCGGCGGCGCGATCAATCCGGGCGAATCCGCGGCCGACCTCGTCCACCGCGATCTCGTCGAACGGGTGAATCAGCCTGTGCGCGGCGATTATCGGATCGCGATCCTGTCGCTGAAGGGTGGCGTCGGCAAGACGACGACCACCGTTGGCATCGGCTCCACCTTCGCGTCGCTGCGCGGCGACCGGGTCATCGCGATCGACGCGAATCCCGATCTGGGCACCCTCGCGCACCGGGTGCCGCGCCAGACCCGGTCCACGGTCCGCAATCTGCTGGAGGATCAGCAGATCTCCCGGTACTCCGATGTCCGCGCCCACACCTCTCAAGCCCCGAGCCGACTGGAAGTACTCGCCTCGGAGCAGGATCCGGCCGTATCGGAGGCGTTCAGCGAAGCCGACTACCGCAAGGCGATCGGCATACTGCAATCCTTCTACAACATCATTCTCACCGATTGCGGTACCGGACTGATGCATTCGGCGATGTCCGGCGTCCTGGACATGGCCAGTTCCCTGGTACTTGTCACCTCGCCGGCCATCGACGGCGCGCGCAGCGCCTCCGCGACGCTGGACTGGCTCGACCACCACGGGTACGGCAAACTCGTCGAGCGAACCGTGGTCGTGGTCAACGCCTCTCGTCGCGGCGCGTCCACCATCGACCTCGAACAGTTGCGCAGACTGTTCCTCGATCGCACCCGCGCCGTCCAGGTCGTCCCGTTCGACGACCATTTGGCCGAAGGCGCGGAAATCGACCTGGAACTGGTCAGCAAGCCGACCCGCCGCGCCCTGCTCGAACTCGCGGCCATGGTCGCCGACGATTTCGGCTACATCGGCTCCCAGCAGTACCGGCAACCCGGCCCTCCCGGCGTGTACTGAGACAGCGAATCCCTTTGTCGGCCCGGCGCTGTCGCGCCGGGCCGTTCGCTATCCATCGGTTACCCGCGCCGCCGCCGTGCGAAATGCCCCGAGAACCGAGGCGACAGCGGGCCGTTTCGCCGCATGGGGGCGCGTCGCGAGTTCGTACGCGCGGGCCGCGCGCACACCCGAGAGACGCAGCACTGCGAGACCGGGGTGCGCCACGGCGAAACGCGGCATCAGCGCGACACCGTATCCGGCCGCCACCACCGTTTCGATCACCCGAAAATCATTGAGACGCTGCGCTACTCGCGGTTCCACACCGGTGATGGTCGCGATCGAGCGCAGAACGTCGTCCACCGGGAAACCGCCGCGAACGCTGATCCATATCTCGTCGGCCAATTCCGCCGGGGTCACCGAGGACTTCCCGGCAAGACGATGGGTGGGGGCGACGACCACGTCGATAGGTTCGCGCATGAGCACGTGGGCCGCGATGCGCGCGCCCGATATCGACGGCGCGCGTTCGTCGCGGTGGGTGAGCACGATGTCGTAATCGGCCAGCAACCGGGCGACGTCCGCGGGCGGCACATCCTCGTCGCTGGCGATGACATCGACGCCGCTGTCCGCCGTCGCGGTGAGCACATGCGGCAGCAGCAGCGCACCGCCGGAGGGGAACACCGCGACCCGCACCCGCCCACGCGGCGAGCCGCGATAGTGCGCCATCTCCGCCACCGCGCGATCCATGGCGGCCAGCACTTCATCGGCGCGCACCACGAGCGCGTGGCCTGCGTCGGTGAGCCGGACCCGTCGCCCATCGGGTTCGAGCAGGGCGACGCCCGCCTCCCTGGCCAGCACCTCGAGTCGCTGGGACACGGCGGACGGAGTCATCGACATGGCCGCGGCCACCGCGCCGATGGTGCCGCGGTCGGCCAGTTCACGCAGGACCCGCAACCGCTCCACCGACATCGACGCGCCGCTCGACAGATCCGGCATCGCATTCCTTTCGCGGGGTAATCGTGAAGCATTACTACATGAATAGTCCATATTAATTCGATTGTCCTGATGCTTTCCTGCTCCGACGATGGGAGGCATGACCATCCGCGACCGCCTACTCGGACTAACCGTCGTCCTGCTGTGGGGCCTGAATTTCCTCGCCATCCGCATCGGCCTCGATCACCTCCCTCCCTTCTTCTTCGCCGCGCTCCGGTTCGCCGTCATCGCGGTGCCGGTGCTGCTGTTCGTCCCCCGTCCTCGGGTGCCGTGGCGCTGGATTCTGCTGTACGGCACCGGATTCGGCATCCTTCAGTTCACCTTCCTCTACACCGCGATGCGGACCGGCATGCCGACCGGCCTCGCCTCGCTCGTGCTGCAATCGTCTGCCCCGTTCACGGTGCTGCTCGGCGCGGTTTTCCTGCGCGAGCACATCCGCCCGCTACAGGTGGCGGGTATCGGCGTCGCGATGACAGGGATGGCGGTGATCGGCTGGGACCGGCTCGAACACGCGGCCCTGCTGCCGGTGCTGCTCACCCTGGCGGGCGGACTCGGCTGGGCCTTCGGCAATGTCGGAGCCAGGCTCGCGGGCAGCACCTCACCCGGTTTCGACCCGCTGCATCTCACCCTGTGGATGGCGGTGATACCTCCCGCGCCGCTGATGCTGCTGTCGGCGTGCACGGAGGGACCGACCACGGGACTGCGTGATCTGGCCGCCTCGTTCTCCCACACCGGCTGGCCCGCGCTCGTGGCACTGGCCTATATCGCGATCCTCGCCAGCATCGTTGGTTCGGGTTTGTGGACCTACTTGATGGGCCGATATCCGGCGGGCACGGTCGCCCCGTTCTCCCTGCTGGTGCCTGTCGTCGGCATCGCCGCCGCGTGGGCGTTCCTCCACGAGACCCCCACCGTCATGTCGCTGCTCGGCGGTGCGGTCGTCATCGCGGGCGCGTTCACCGCCACCTCCGCCAGCGTGCCCGTGCCGAAACCGATCAGCGCCGCCTCGGCGCCGCCGCACGCCGGCATCGACACGCAGGCGACATCGCACAGCGTCGGCGCGGTGTCCTCCGAAGGTCGAACAGCGGAAATCTGCGGCGAAGGCGCCCTGCTCGCCGCCGCGCGGCGGTAGTCTCTGGACGCCTGTACTTGTGCGGCCGGTCGACGCTCCTTACCGACGGTGGTCCGCCCGCGGCGTCCGGGGTGGGTCGGTCGACCGGGAGTCGCCACTTTATGGTGGGTGCGGCGGTGAAGGTTAGGTCCCGGAAAGCTAGGCAGCAGAGAAGCGCATGGCAGACAAACGATGGGCCGTCTCGCGTAGATCGATGATTCGCGGCACGATGGCGATGGGGGTTGCGACAGCAGGCGGTCTTTCGGCCGGCGCGCTGAGACCGGCGAACGCCGCCGCAGAGGCGGGTCCGCGCGTCGCGGTACTCGGCGGCGGTGTCGCGGGCTTGACGGCCGCCCACGAGCTGGCCGAACGCGGCTTCCAGGTGACCGTCTACGAGCGGCGCGCACTGGGCGGAAAGGCACGAAGCATTCCGGTGCCCGACACCGGTTCCGACGGGCGGCCGGATCTGCCCGGCGAACACGGATTCCGTTTCTTCCCCGGCTTCTACCAGCACATTCCGGACACCATGCGACGTATTCCGTTCGCGGGCAACGCCGACGGGGTCCGGGGCAATCTGCTCGCGGTGCCGGAGGCTCGCTTCGCCCGGCGCGACGGCGACGACTTCCGCGTGCTGCCGCTCGGCCCCAGCGCGCGCACCGCACCGACGCCGGAGGCATTCCTCGAGACCGTCGGCGCCGCGATCTCCACCTCGCTGAAACTGCCCGCGTCCGAGGGTCTGTGGTTCGCCAACCGTTTGCTCGTCTTCAACACCAGCTCCGACGCCAGGCGGCTCGGCCAGTGGGAAGGGATGGCCTGGCACGATTTCGTCGGCGCGCGTCGGCGTTCCCACGAATTCCGCGCACTGCTCTCGCGTGCGCTGACCAGCATCATGGTCGCCGCCAAGGAGAGTGTCGCCAGCGTGCGCACCATCGGCACGATGGGTGAACAGTTCCTCGGCAACCCCTTCGAGGTCGGTAACGACGGCGCGCTGGACCGAGTGCTGAACGGGCCGACCAATGCCGCGTGGATCGACCCGTGGACCCAGCACCTGCGTGCACTCGGCGTCCGATTCGCCCTCGGCGCGGAAGTACGCGGACTCGAGGTGCGCGACCGCAGGATCGCGGCGGCGCGCATCGTCGACGCCGACGGGGCACGCACGGTGGAGGCCGACTACTTCGTCGTCGCGCTTCCCGCCGAACTGGCCCGCACCCTGTGGTCGCCCGACATCCTCGAACTGCAGCCGGAATTGGCGGCGATGGACCGGCTCGTCGTCGACTGGATGACCGGCATCCAGTTCTATCTGCGGCGGCCGTCGGATATCTCACGCGGGCACACCGCCTATATCGACGCACCGTGGTCGCTCACCTCGATCAGCCAGAATCAGCACTGGTCGCGCAAACTGCCCCAGTACGGCGACGGCACCGTGCAGGACTGCCTCTCGGTCGATATCTCCGACTGGAACACCCCCGGTGTGCTCTACGGCAAACCCGCGAAAGAGTGCACCCACGAGGAGATCGCGCGCGAGGTCTGGGCGCAGATGATCGAACATCTCGACGACACCGGCGAATCCCTGCGCGACGCCGACCTGCATTCCTGGTTCCTCGATCCCGCGATCACCTGGCAGGCCGCGCAGGGTCGCAATGCCAACACCGACCCGCTGTTGATCAATACCGCCGGTTCCTGGCAGTGCCGCCCCGAGGCGCACGCGGCGATCGAGAACCTGTTCCTCGCCGGTGATTACGTGCGCACCAATGTGGATCTCGCGACCATGGAGGGGGCCAACGAATCCGCGCGCGCCGCGGTGAACGCGCTGCTCGACGTCGCCGGGTCGAACGCCGCGCGCTGCCGGATGTTCGAGATGTACCGTGCCGTCGAATTGGAACCGCTGCGTCAGATCGACGCGGATCGCTACGCCGCCGGGCAGCCCAATCTGTTCGATCGGGCGGTGTGATCGATCTCCCTCGCCCCGAACCGAATTCGCCTCCGACAGCATACCGACGGGTGTTGAATCGAGGTATGGGCGAGATCATGGGCACCAACGAGATCACCGACCCGGCGGAACTACGCCGATTACTCGGGGAGGTGGCGCCCCGCGCAGCCGCCAAGGAACGCGTAACCCTGCACGCCAGGGACCGCGAATGGATCGCCAACTCCCCATTCATCGTGATCGCCACCAGCGACGCCGACGGCAACTGCGACGCCTCCCCGAAGGGCGATCCCGCGGGTTTCGTCAAAGTTCTCGACGACACCACCCTCGGCATCCCCGAACGCCCCGGCAACCGCCGCGCCGACGGCTACCTGAACATCCTGTCCAACCCCCACCTCGGCGTGATCTTCCTCATCCCCGGCCGCCGCGAGACATTGCGCGTCAACGGCCGCGCCCGCCTGGTGCGCGAGGCTGACTATTTCGACGACATGGTGGTGCAGGGACATCGGCCGATCCTCGCGATAGAGGTCGAGATCGAACAGATCTTCTTCCACTGCGCAAAAGCCTTCCTCCGCAGCCGCCTCTGGGAGCCGCGACACTGGCCGCAAGACTCCCTCCCCAGCCACGCCCGCCTGGTCAAAGAGGTGCAGGCCGGTGTCAGCGAATCGGTAGCGGAATTGGAGGCGTACTACGCCGAGGCATACAACGCCAAGCTCTACCGCGGCTGACCACGCTGGCACTCCGAGCGCGACGTTCGAGGCGAGGGCGCACTCTCCCGACCCGCACGGAGCGAGTCTTACGGGCGACCGTTCGCGGCCGCGCCCGCGCGGCAAAATGTCCCAGCCCATAAACTCACCGCGTGGCAGAGATTTCGGTGCGTGGTCGGATCGCCCTGCGGGCCGCGGCGGCAGCGTCGTGGGCGTCGCAGCGGGCGGGTCGCGGCAAGGGTTCGATGATCGGCGGGCTGATCGCGCTGAAAATCGATCCGACGATCATGGATCAGCTCGGCCGTGGTCGGCGCACCGTGCTGGTGACCGGCACGAATGGCAAATCGACGACGACCAGGATGACAACGGCGGCACTGGCGACCTTGGGTGAGGTGGCCACGCAGGCCGATGGCGCCAATATGGACGCGGGTATCGTCGCCGCGCTGAGCGCGCATCAGGGCGTGGAGTTGGCCGCCATCGAGGTGGACGAGCTGCATTTGCCGCATGTCGCCGATTCGCTGAATCCGGCGGCGGTGGTGCTGCTGAACCTGAGCCGCGACCAGCTGGATCGGGTGGGCGAGATCAATATGATCGAGCGCCGGTTGCGGGCGGGTCTGGCGAAGCATCCCGATGCCGTGGTGATCGCCAATTGTGACGATGTGCTCGTGACGTCCATCGCCTACGACCACCCGAATGTGGTGTGGGTCGCGGCGGGCAGCGGGTGGGCCATGGATGCGACCAGTTGCCCGCGCAGCGGTGAGCCGATCGTGTGGGAGGGTGCGCACTGGCGCAGTACCGGTGCCGATTTCGAACGGCCGGAACCGAATTGGTGGCTCGACGGCACGGAATTGCGGGGCCCGGACGGCGTGCGGTTGCCGTTGACGTTGGCCCTGCCCGGTCGCGCCAATCGCGGCAATGCCGCGCAGGCCGTCGCCGCCGCGGTCGCGCTCGGCGCGGATGCCGGGCAGGCGGCGGCAGCGGCGGGGACAGTACGTGAGATCGCGGGCCGTTACCGCACCGTGCGGGTCGGTGAACATGCCGCCCGTCTGCTGCTGGCGAAGAATCCGGCGGGCTGGCAGGAGGCGCTGTCCATGATCGAGCCGTCTTCGGCGGGGCTGGTGATCGCGGTGAACGGGCAGGTGCCCGACGGCGAGGATCTGTCCTGGCTGTGGGATGTGCGCTTCGAGCATTTCGAGGGTGTGCAGGTGGTCGCGTCCGGTGAACGCGCCACCGATCTGGCGGTCCGGCTCACCTACGCCGGGGTGGAGCACACGACGGTGCCGGATCCGGTACGCGCGATCGCGTCCTGCCCGGCGGGTCACGTCGAAGTGCTCGCGAATTACACCGCGTTCCGGGATTTGAACCGAGACCTCGAGGCGAAGGCATGAGTGAATCGACCGTGCGGATCGGGCTGGTCCTGCCCGATGTGATGGGTACCTACGGCGACGGCGGCAATGCCCTCGTGCTGCGCCAGCGGGCGCGCATGCGGGGCTACGACGCCGAAATCGTCGAGATCACGCTGCCCGATCCGGTTCCGGAATCGCTGGATATCTACACCCTCGGCGGCGCGGAGGATTCGGCGCAACGACTGGCCACCCGGCATCTGCAACGGTATCCCGGTCTGCAACGGGCCGCCGCGAACGGCGTTCCCGTCCTCGCCATCTGCGCGGCCATCCAGGTGCTCGGGCACTGGTACGAGACCTCCACCGGCGAACGCGTCGACGGTGTCGGCATGATCGATGTCACCACTTCTCCCCAGACCAAGCGCGCCATCGGCGAAGTCACGACCACACCGCTGCTGCCCGGTCTCACCGCCGCCCTCACCGGTTTCGAAAACCACAGGGGCGGAACGAAACTCGGTGGCGACGCGACGGGCCTCGCCCGCGTGACGCGCGGTGTCGGCAATGGCGTCGGCGACGGGTTGGAAGGTGTCGTCCACGGCTCGGTCCTCGGCACCTACATGCACGGTCCTGCCCTGGCCCGCAACCCGGAACTGGCCGATCTGCTGCTCAGCCGCGCCCTCGGTGTCGATACCCTCGCGCCCCTCGACCTCCCCGAAGTGGACCAGCTCCGCCGCGAACGCCTCCGCGCCTGAACTCGCTAGACAGCCAGAATCGCCACGTCGTACTTCTTGCAGTAGGGATCTCGGGTAGCCAACGTCAACCCCTCGTGCCGCGCCTGCGCCACCAACATCCGGTCGAACGGATCCCGATGGATCGGGGGCAGCCGACCAGCCGCGATCGCATGCTCGTGGCTGATGGGGAGCGCGAGGAAGCCGCAGTCCCTGATACGTTCCGGAAGATCACTCGGCCCTGCCAGTTCGCCGGTAGCCTGCTTGATCGACACCTCCCACAGGGTGGCGGCACTGATGTACACGTCCACATCGTGGTCGATCTGGTCCGCGATCTCCGATGGCAGGGCGGGATCGTCCGCCAACCACCACAGCACCACGTGGGTGTCGAGGAGCAGACTCACTGCATCGATCCGAAATCGTCTGCGATCGCTGCGTTCGTCTCCGCGGAATCCCACTCCGGCCCGAGTGTGAGTCGCCCGCGCAGCGACCCGCGACCGCGATGTTCGGCACGACGAATCAGCGGCACAACCTTTGCGACCGGGTGACCGGCCCGGCTGATGACGATCTCCTCACCTCGCTCGACTCGCTCGATGATCCGCGAGAGATTCGTCTTCGCATCGTGGATATTGAACTGTTCGGCTGCGCTGCCCACCACGTCACCTCCTTAGCTAAGAGGTTAGTCCATAATTCTTGCCGATGTGGCGAAACGGATGCGCGTCGGCTCAGACCGCCGCGGTCGCGCACAGCTCGTGGACCAGGCGCATCTTCTCCAGCACCGGTTCGGGTAGCACGAACGGGTAGAGATCGGGGTGGCCCATGGAGCGGTTCACCATATTCAGCGCCCACGCCAACGGCAGCCACAGGTCGATGATCTTGTCGAAACCGGCCCGTCCCGGTTGCGGCCGGTCCAGCGTCGCGCCCGCCGGGGCGAAGCCGAATGCGGCGGCGGTGTCGAGGGTGTCGCGGATATGCAGGTAGTGGGCGAAGGTTTCGGCCCAGTCCTCGGCCGCGTGCATGGTGGCGTAGGAGGAGACGTGATCGGCCTCCCAGCCGGCTGGGGCGCCGTGGGAATAGTGATCGTCCAGCGCGGCCTGGTAATCGGCGTCCGGATTGCCGAATAGATCCAGGAAGCGTTGTCGCGCGGCATCATCGGCGACGAGGACCGAATAGTAGTAGTGGCCGATCTCATGCCGGAAATGGCCGAGCAGGGTGCGATAGGGCTCGTCCATCTCGATCCGCAACTGCTCGCGATGCGGATCGTTCGCCTCGGCGAGATCCAGGGTGATGACGCCGTTCTGATGGCCGGTGAGTACCTGGTCGGTATCGCTGGACAGCAGGTCGAAGGCCAGACCGGTTCGGGGGTTCTCGTCGCGGCCGACGATCGGAAGGCCCAGCTCGGCCAATTCCATGATGAGGCGGCGCTTGGCGGCCTCGGCCTCGGCGAAGGCGTCGAGGCCCGCGGGGTCGGCGTCGTTGGGGCGGATGCGGGTCAACCGGCACGATTCACACAGTGCCGGACCGCTGTTCGCGGCGGGCGGAGCCGGTTCCAGCGCGCTATCCGACTCCGAGGACGGGCCGGCATCGGATCGCGGTTCGGTCCCGGTATTCGATACCGATCCGGGGTGTGCGTCGGGAATCTGTACCAGCCAATTGCATTTGGCGACATGCAGATTGTCGCAGAGCCGGTAGCGGCGGCCGTCTACCTCACCGCTGAGATATCCGTTGTCGCCGGTCGGGACGAAATCGGCGATGACGAGCAGGGTCCGCAGGGTGAGACTGAAACCGAGTGGACTGGAACAGGACAGGCACACCGAATTCTCGAAGGCGAGCTGTTGTCCGCAGTTGGGGCAGATGAAATCTCGCACTCGGGTTCAAACCTCCACAGGAGCGACGTCGACCGACACACTGATGATGCTCTTCTTGGCTTCGGTATAGATGATGCCGCGCAGGGGCGGCACGTCCGCGTAGTCGCGACCCCAGGCCGCGGTGACGTACCGTTCGTCGGCGAACTGATCATTCGTCGGATCGAAACCGATCCAGTGCCCGGTCCGGTCCGAGGGCGCGTCCCCCGGCGCCCACACCGCCGCCCAGGCGTGCGTGGCGTCGACCCCGACCATACGTTCCTTACCCGGTGGCGGATCGGTGGCCAGATAACCGGACACGTAGCGCGCGGCCAGACCGTGCGAACGCAGGCAGGCCGCCGCGATACGCGCGAAATCCTGGCAGACGCCTTCGCGGGCGACGAAGACATCGGCCACCCTGGTCGAGACATTGGTGGAGCCGGACCGATAGGCGAAGTCGTGGTGAATCCTGGTGTTCAGTTCGGTCACCGCCTCCAGCAGCGGGCGGCCCGGCGTCAGCGATTTCGCCGCATAGGCGGTGACCTCGGGCGTGATCTCCCGCGGACGAAGATCCAACGTGAACTCCACCGCCAGTGGGCCGTCGACGGCACTCGGACGAGCCTGCTCCCACGGAAGGTCCGCACTCGCGGCGGCAGGGCGTTGCACATCCACCACCGAAACCCCGGTGACCAGCAATTCGGTGTGCTGCGCCGTCACATGGAAATACGCGGTGGTGTTGCCGTAGACGTCGGTGCCGACGGAACGGTCCGACGGCAGTGGCGCGATCGCCAGATCATGCGAAACCAGACGCTGCCCGGGAAATTCGCGCGGGGTCAGGTAGGCGCGGCCGTAGGAACTGCTGACCTCGGCCGAATACGAATATCTGGTTCGGTGCTCCACCCGATAACGACGGGCGAAACCATCGCGCCCGGTCATCCGACCACCCTCGTGCTGCCCCACAGTGGCTGTATACCCACGGGCAGCGAAAGTTTCGTCGTCTCGAACGATTCCGAGATCTTGCGCAGCCGCAAGTGCACACCTTCCAGTAACTCGGCGAGTTCGGTCCGTTCGCCGTCGTCGTCGGTGGCCTCCAGATCGGCCGGATCCATCCGGCGCAGCATGCGTTGCGCGTCGGCCAGTAGTCGTTGCGTCCGTGACGATCCGGAGGCCCCCGGTAACTCCTGGAAATCCTCGTCGAGCCGATCCAACTGGTAGGCCAGCGACCGGGGATTGCTCGCGTCGAAGAGCAGCAACCCCGCCACCGCCGCGATCCGCACCGAATCCCGGTGTCGGCGACGATAACTCACCAGCGATTCGGCGGCACGCAGCACCGATTCGGTCACCACCTGCTGGGCCTCACCGCGGAAGCTCTGCGTCAACGCCGCCGACATCAGTGCCGTCAGCGCCAGCCCGCGCTCGATGCGCTTACCGATATCCATGACGTACCAACCAGCGTCGCGCACCAGTGATTCGGACCCGATCCCCGACAGCGACAGCAGGGCCGCCAGGGTCAGCGAATGCACCGCCGACAGCGCCGCCTCCCTGCCTTCCTCGGTCCCGCGATATTCGGCGAGCGCCCGATCCACCGCGCTCAGGATCATCCAGGTGTCCTGCGACAGCTGATCGCGCACCGCCCGCGCCGCCGACCCGTACCGGTCGATCGCGAAGGACAGCGATCCGGGCAGCTCCCGATCGATGGTCAGCGACACCAGGTACTCGTGGCCCTCCGACGACGCTGCTGCCGTCGTCGGCGCGCGGCTCGCCCGTGCATCCTCGCCCGCCGCGACGGAATTCTCCTGCGGTGGGGCAAGCTGCATGGGTTGCTGCGGGACGGGGGGTGTTTCGGCGGGCGGACCGGAGGCGACGGCGGGCGGGGCGATGGTGCCGGTGGTCCTGGCCAGCGCCGACATGAGGACCGGGAGGGCTTCCGCACCGTCGAGCCAGGGGCGGTAGTGGTATTCCTGGTAGCAGTCGTGGGCGGCGATGAGCAGGCGGGCCACCGACTCGGCGCGTTCGCTGTAGCGGCCCATCCAGAACAGATCGTTGAGGACACGGGGCGAACTGATCGCCTCGACGATCGGCGGCGACCGGTGCGCCCGCTCCTCCGCCTGTGGTTCCGCCGCGACCGCCGTCACCGGCGCCGGTGCGGCGCGCACCCACACATCCTTGGCGGCCACCTTGATGACCGCGCGATCGGGTTCCAGCCGCTGCCGTAACTGGCCGAGACCCCCCGCCATGGCCGTATAGCCACCGCGCCGCGCGACCGAGAACAGGCGCATGCCGACCGGCGCGGCGGCCAATCCGCCGTAGCCCTGCACCGCGGGGGCCACCGAGAACTGGGCGGGCTCCTGCCCCACCCACTGCCAGGGGTTCGCCTCGATGCGCGCCTTCACATCGTCGCGTTGTCCGGCCGAGAGCTCCGGACCGAACAGGGTGGAACCGTCGACCGCGGACCGGATGACCAGCCGATCCAGTTTCGCCAGCAGATACGACCGCTCGCTGTCGTCGCCGCCCCAATATGTCGGCGTGCTGTCGAGCAGCAATTCCTCGCCGAGCAGAGCGCGCGAAATCCGCGGCAGGAATCCGGTCAGCGCCGGATTCTCGAGCACACCGCTGCCGAGGGTGTTCACCACGGTCACCGCGCCCCGGCGCAGCACCTCGACCAGACCGACCACACCGAGATGGGAATCCGGGCGAAGGTCGAGCGGATCGGAGAATTCCGAATCCACTCGGCGCAACACCACATCCACGCGTTTCAGGGTGCCGAGCGAACGCATCCACAGCGCGCCGTCACGCACCACCAGATCGGCGCTCTCGACCAGCGGGAAGCCCAGTGTCGCGGCGAGATATGCCTGATCGAAGGCGGTTTCGGAATGCGCACCCGGACTCAGCACCACCACCATCGGGTCGTCCACGTCGGCGGCCGGCGCGGATTCGATCAGCATCAACCGCATCGCCCGCACGAAGGGAGTGAGCGGGCGCGGGCCGGCGTATTCGAAGGACTCGGGAATCGCGGTCGACACCACACGGCGATCGGCCATCGCGTATCCGGCGCCCGACGGCGCCTGCGCCCAGTCCGCGATGACCCGGAATTCCCCGTCACCCCACCGGCTGATATCGCTGGCGTGCAGGAACAGCTGATGTCGGCCGGGAATCGTGATGCCGTGCGCGGCCCGCACATATCCACTGTTGCCGAACACCACCTCGGGCGGCAGCAGCCCCGAGGTAATGGTGCGGCGGGAGCCGTAGATATCGGTGAGCACCTCGTCCAGCACACGCGAGCGCTGCACGAGCCCGGCTTCCAGCCGGGTCCAGTCGTCGGCGGATACCAGCAGCGGGATCGGATCCAGCCGCCACGGCACCGGCTTGACCGGCTCACCCGAGCCGTTCACCTCGGTATAGGTGATGCCGTCGTCCTCGATCAGTCTGCGCACCCGCGTATCGAGTCTGCCCAGCCCGCTGGTGCCGATGTCGACGAAAGCGGACGAGAGCTCCGACCACATCGATCGGACCGAACCGTCCGCGTCGACCAGTTCGTCGTAGTAGCCCGCGGTCGGCCCCCCGCATTCGTCGTAACCGCCGGAGGCGACGCTCTCGGCCCGGTAGCGCGCGAACTGTTCGGCTATCAGCTCACGCACCGTGGGTCGGCGAGTTTCCCCCGCGTTCCATAACAAGCCCTGTTCATCACGCGCCGCCGAGTTCTCGTGGTCGCTGCGCTGGCCGGACTCGAGGACATCGGCCCGAGTGTTGGTCTCGGGTACTTCGTGGTTCATCGCTTCACGCCTCCCCTGCGGGTGGCCGCATACGCCGCATCGGCCGCCATGCCGACCTCACTTCCGCTGCCCGGCGTGCTACCGGTCGCCGGTCAGTCCCCACACGGTGCGGGCCCGCCGTAGATCCAGGATGCCCGGCGCACCGACATCGGTCGACTGTGCGGCAATCTTCGCACGGAGTTCGCCGGGATCCACCGGAGTCGTCGTATGCCCGGCCGCCTCGAACCGGCGATTGCGACGCGATTGCGCGACTTCCGCGTTCACCGGCGGCTCCTCCCAGTACTGCCCGCCCGGATGCGACACATGATAGGTGCAGCCGCCACGGGAGATTCCGGTATCGGCGTCGATCAGGTCGAAGACCAGCGGCGCGTCGACGGTGATCGATGGGTGCAGCGAGTTCGGCGGCTGCCAGGCGCGGTAGCGGACACCGGCTACCTGCACATCGGTTTTATCGGTGGCGAGCAGCGGGACCGGCATGCCATTGCAGGTCACCACGTATCGGCCACGATCCGCGCCGACCACCCTGAGCTGTATCCGCTCCACCGAGGAATCGACATAGCGCGCGGTATCCGTGGCGACGCTCTGTTCACCGAGGGTGTGCCACGGTTCGATCGCCCCGCGCAATTCGATCTCGATATCACCGAGCACCACCGTGCCGATGCGCGGGAACCGGAATTCGGTGAATGGGTCGAGCCAGCTGGAATCGAATTCGATACCGTGCGCGCGCAGGTCGGCGGCGACCTCGGCGATATCGGTCGTCAGGAAATGCGGAAGCAGGTAGCGACCGTGCAGATTGGCCCCGTGCCTGATGAGTCTCGCGCGCAGCGGTTCCCTCCAGAAACGTGCGACAAGACCGCGGACCAGCAGCGACTGCACCATCGCCATCTGGAAATGCGGCGGCATCTCGAAACCGCGCAATTCCACCAGACCGAGCCTGCCCCTGGCCGAATCCGGGCTGTAGAGCTTATCGATGCAGAATTCGGCACGGTGGGTATTGCCGGTGAGATCGGTGAGCAGATGCCGCAGCGCGCGATCGATATGCCACGGCGCGACGGGTTGTTCCCCGCCCGCCGAATCCGCGGTGAGCCTGGCGATCTCGGAGAAGGCGATCTCCAATTCGTAGAGCGCGCCCTCACGGCCCTCGTCCGCCCGCGGCGCCTGCGAGGTCGGCCCGACGAAACGGCCGGAGAACAGATAGGACAGCGCGGGATGGCGCTGCCAGTAGGTGAGCATCGAGACGAGCAGATCCGGCCTGCGCAACATCGGCGAGCGCGCGGGCGTCACGCCGCCGAGGGTGATGTGATTACCGCCGCCGGTGCCGCCCGCACTGCCGTCGACATCGAAGGATTCGGTGCTCAGCCGGGCCAGCCTGGCCTGGTCGTAGAGGGTCGACAGCAGTTCGGCCTGTTCGGCGAACGACGCGGTGGGCTGCACGTTCACCTCGATGACACCCGGGTCCGGGGTCACCGACAGGGTCTGCAACCGCGCGTCGACCGGCGGGCCGTACCCCTCTAGCACCACCGGCTGCCCCGGCAGGCCCGGCAGGCCCGGCAGGCCCGGCAGGCCCGCAGCCGAACCCGAGGGATTCAGCGCGGTCGCCGCGGCCTCGACCCGCCCGATCAGCTCGACGAAATCCTCCCATTGCTCCAGCGGAGGCAGGAATACGTGTACTCGGCCGTTGCGCACCTCGGCGACGACGGCGGTCGTCGGCTCCCAATCACCGGACTCCACCACCGCGGGCGCCTCGTCGCGCACCGGGCGCAGCGGCCCCATGAACAGCGGATCGCTATCGGGACGCGGTCGCGGCGGCCGCCAGGAGATGGCGTCGAGGGGTAACCGCAGCCCGGCGGGAGAATCGCCGTCGGCCAACACGATTCGACCTCCGGGAGTGTCCAGCGAACGGCCACGGCGCAATCGCCAGTCGGCGCTGGCCCACCCTCGGCCGTCACTCCTGCGATACAGCGGCAGTACGTAGGCGACCGGATCGGTGACCGACTCGTCGAGTCGCCGGAGCAGTTCCTCCCGCGTCCGCGGTGAATCCTGGCCGGGGTCGATATCGGCGACGTCGGGCGGATCGCCCGCCGGTATGCGCATGGCGCCGGCCAGGCGGGCCAGCGGATCTTCGTAGGCGGGGCGGACCTGCGTCGGCGGCAGCCCGAGCCCCTCCGCCAGATGCGCGATCAGCGCCCCCGCGGTGCCGGAATCGGCGGCGGGCACACGGCGGCGGCCCGGCAGAGTCGCGGTGGCGCTCGGGTTCGCATTACCTTCCACCCGGACCACGCGCAGATCGGTGTCCTCGTCGTCGGCGTCGCCCGTCACGACAGAGCTGTCGGCGCCATTGGTCTTCGCGGCTGTGTCGACCCGAACGCCGTCGACCTCGGGTTCGGAGAGGTTCCCGTTCGCACGGACGAGTGCGGTCACCTCGGGTGGCACGGTATCCACCGGCGTCCACGGATCTATGAGCAGATCCGGACGGGTCCACAGCGGCACGTTATCGGCGCGCCAGACGATCGCGATCTCCCAGCGCGGCAACGGTTCTCCTGGATACCACTTTCCTTGCCGGTGCTGGACGATGCCGGTCGGGGCGTAGACGCGCCGGAGCCGGTCGGCCAGGTCGACGGCGCGTTCGCGTTTGTGCGGGCCGTCGGCGTCGGTGGTCCATTCCGGACTCTTCTGGTCGTCCACCGAGACGAAGGTGGGTTCGCCTCCGATGGTGAGTCCGATCCGGTCGGCCGCCATCCTGGCGTCGAGCGCGGCGCCAGCGGCCCGGATGCTTTCCCACTGGGAATCGGTGTAGGGCAGCGTGACCCGTGGGTCTTCGTGGATGCGCCGGACCGTATTGGCGAATTCCAGGGTGGACTCGGTGCGGCCGGTCGCGCCGGTGATCGCCGCCGACGAGGTGGGGTGCGGGGTCGCGGCCAACGGGATGTGCCCCTCACCGGCGAACAGGCCCGACGTCGGATCCATCCCGATCCAGCCCGCACCCGGCACGTACACCTCGGTCCAGGCGTGCAGGTCGGTGAAGTCGGCGGGCGGACCTGACGGTCCGTCAAGGGACGGCACATCCTGGGCCAACTGCACCAGATAGCCGGAGACGAAACGGGCGGCCAAGCCGAATTCCCGCAGGATCGACACGAGCAGCCACGCCGAATCCCGGCACGAACCGATCGCGCTGCGCAAGGTGTGGTCCGGTGTCTGCACCCCCGGTTCCATCCGGATCGTGTACCCGACGTCCTCGCGCAGTACGCGGTTCACCTCGACCAGGAAATCGATGGTGCGTGGGACGCCCTCGGGCCGGTGCGCGCGTACCCACTCCCGCACCAACTCCCCCGCCCCCGAACCGGGAGTCGATTCGTCCACCCGACGCAGATACGGCTCGAGATCCGCCGTCAACTCGGGGCTGTAGGTGAACGGAAAATGTTCGGCGGAATCCTCGATGAAGAAATCGAAGGGATTGACCACCTCGAGATCGGCGATCAGGCCGACGGTGATCGACAATTCCCTGGTCGGGTTCGGAAATACCAGCCGGGCGAGGAAATTACCGAAGGCGTCCTGCTGCCAGTTGACCCAGTGCTCGGCCGGCGTGACGCGCATCGAATATGCCTCTATGCGAGTTCGCGAATGCGGGGCCGGACGTAGACGCACCACGTGGGGATGCACCTCCACCAGCCGGTCGAAGGTGTAGGTGGTCCGGTGCTCGAGCGACACCTTGATGCCCATGAAGCAAGTTCACCACACCGCGCAGGTGCGTGCCGGTCCGAGAAGCAGGCGTTTTCCGGGAAGCAACATTATGTTTATTCGCCGACACGCGGCCGACTTCCCACGCCGTGTCCGCGCCCGATGATATGACCGAATAACCATTAGATCTCATCGGGAGGTCACAAATATATGCCTGCACCGATATGCCGATCTTGTGAAACCGCGATCGATCACTGTCACGGCACACTCATCATCCATGTGGGCCGCATGCCCGAATGCACCGATCTCGACTGCATCGACTTCGATCACACCCGCCACACCTTCCTCATCGACTGCACCGATATCGCCGGCGGCTGCCCCTGCACCAACCGCCCGTCGCGCACCGCCTGACAACGTCAGTCCACCCCGTCATCGAGGTCCTGCCGGTCGTCCGCACGTCGAACGGCACCAGGCTCTCGATGGCGGGAGCGGAGGCGTCTGCCCTGCCGCGGTGGTCGGCGGTGAGCGTGGTCGGCGAGACGACCTCGACCACCAGAACCGTGTCGCCGACGCGGCGGCGCGGTCGGGGTCGGGGCGGGTCGTAGGCTGGGCGGGTGAATTACGACCACGTGCTGTTGCCGTCCGGAGTCGCGTCGACGCCGGACGAGGTGGACGAGTATCTGTCGGGGCAGCAGGGGCTGGCGGAGTCCGGGATCGTCGCGGAGATGGCGAAGCACGTCAATCACCGCGACGGCGAACTGCCGGAGTCGGACAGTTTCCTCGCGACGGAGTCGGTGGGCGGGGCGGCGACCGGGACCGTACTGCATGTGTCGTGCCCGTACGACGCGATCGGATTCGTGCGTAATCTGCTGTTCGAGATCGCGACACCGCGCGCGTACGCGCTGTACGACCCGCAGTTGACCTGGCTGATCGATCCGGCGGACCGGGTCGACGTCGCCGTGACGCACGGCGGGGCGGGTGAGTTCCCGTATCTGACGAAAGCACTGCTGGATCTGTGGGTTCCCGCCCTGGCGGAGCCGAATCCGTATCTCATCGCCGAACGCGCGGATCAGGTGTACATCCAGACGTATCGGGATCCCGACGGGGGGTACACCGTCGAATACCGCGACGGCGCACCGGATAAGCATTTCGGCACGATCATCGAGGATCCGGGCCGAGTCGTGGCGTTGATCTGGTCGTGGGCCGTCGGCGACGTGCCTTCGGATATCGGCTGGGAGCGCGTCGAGTTCTAGCGAGGAACGCGCTCACGAACCGGACACTCATCCCCCGCACGGTCACTCGCGCCGCCGCGCGACCACACCGCGGCGGAGCCGATCGCGAATTACAGTGCGCGGCGGCCTGACAGTGCTCGGCCCAGCGTCAGTTCATCGGCGAATTCCAGGTCCCCGCCCATCGGGAGACCCGACGCCAGCCTCGTCACGCTGAGGCCGGGGAAATCCCGCAGCATCCGCACCAGGTAGGTGGCGGTCGCCTCGCCCTCGGTATTCGGGTCGGTCGCGATGATGACCTCGCTGACGTCGACTCCGTCCTGCTGATTGCCGATACGCGCCAGCAACTCTCGAATACGCAGTTGGTCGGGCCCGATACCGCTGAGCGGATCCAGCGCGCCACCGAGTACGTGGTAGCGGCCACGGAATTCGCGCGTGCGCTCGATCGCCTGCACGTCCTTGGGCTCCTCGACCACGCAGATCATGGTGCGATCACGGCGCGGATCAGCGCAGATGCGGCACAGTTCGTTATCGGAGACGGTGCCGCACATCACGCAGAACCGCACGCCGTCGCGCACTTTCTGCAGCGCGGACTGGAGCCGATCGATGTCGAGCGGTTCCACCTGGAGCAGGTGAAAGGCGATGCGCTGCGCGCTCTTCGGCCCGACGCCGGGGAGTTTGCCCAGTTCATCGATCAGATCCTGGACCGGACCCTCGTACAACTGCGATACCCCTAGAAATCCGGCAGGCCGGGCAGCGAACCGCCGCCGAGCCCGCCGGAGAGCGGACCGAGACGCTCGGCCGCCAACTGCTGCGCGTTGGTCATGGCGTCGTTGACCGCGCCGATCACCAGATCCTGCAGACCTTCGACATCCTCCGGGTCGACCACCTTCGGGTCGATGGTCAACGCGACGACCTCACCGGTCGCCTTGATGGTGACCTTGACCAGCCCACCGCCCGCCTGGCCTTCGACCTCGGAGGCCGCGATCTCGGCCTGCGCTTCCATCACCGCCTGCTGCATCTGCTGCGCCTGGGCGAGTAACTGCTGCATGTCGAACTGACCACCGGGCTGCACGGCATGTCCTCTCTGCGGAAAGTGTCGCCACCCAGCGTAGTGGACGGGTACGGGAGGATTCCGCCCGTACCCGAACGAGCGACGACCGTCACCGAGGTCGTCGCGCGAAATCTCGACTCTCCCGTGGCAGGAGGGTGTTCGCTGAAGATATGACAGCGACGGTATCGATCGGCGAATTCTCCAGGCTGACCCATCTCAGCGTGAAGACGCTGCGGCACTACCACGACGTCGGCCTCCTCGCACCGGTCGATATCGACGCGCACTCCGGTTACCGCCGCTACGCGACCGAACAGGTTGGCCGCGCCCAGTTGATCCGTCGACTGCGCCGACTCGATATGCCCCTGCCCGAGATCAAGGCGGTGCTGGAGGCTCCCGATACCGACACCCGCGACGTCGCGCTGCGCGCCCACCTCGCGCGCATGGAGGAGCAGTTGCGGCGCACCCGCGACGCGGTGGCCTCGCTACGCGCGCTGCTCACCCCGGCGGCGCCGCTCGCGGTCGAATATTCCACCGTCGCGGCCTTTTCCGCGCTCACGATCCGCGATGTGATCGGCCGCGACGGTGTCGGCGACTGGTGCCAGACCTCGTTCGCGTCGCTGTACGAGACATTGGCCGCCGCGGGATGCGCACCGGCCGGACCGGGCGGAGCCACCTACGCCATGGATTTCTTCGAGAACGACTCGGGCGAGGTGCTCGCCTTCGTTCCGGTCGCGGACGGCACGGCATTCGCCGCCCCCGACGGCCTGGAATTCGTGGAACTGCCCGCGCGCAGGTTCGCGATCGCCGTGCACCGGGGTCCGTTCGAGGATGTCGACCGCACCTACGGCGCGCTGGGCAGCCACGTCGCCGAAAACGACACCGCGTTGAACGAACCGGTGCGCGAGATCTACCTGGTCGCGCCCGGCGACACCGACGACCCGACCGAATATCTCACCGAGATCTGCTGGCCGATCGAGCGCTCATGAAGCAGCGCTCGCCGCGTACTGTCGCTAGCCGAGTTCGCGCTTCAGATTGCCGAGCACCTCGGCCTGGATCTTCTTCAGACCGAGCGGGGCGAAGATGCCCTCGAAGATGCCCGAGATCCCGCCCGCGCCCTGCCACGTGGTGCGCAGCGTGACCTGCGAACCGGACCCGTCCGGTGTCACGGTCCAGGTATTGACCATGCTGGAATTCGAATCGCGCTCTGTCACCATCGAATCGGAGACCGAGACGACCGCGCGCACATTGCGCGAGCGCTTCTCGGTGGCCTGCAACGTCCACTCCGCGATGGTGCCCGCGCCGGTTCCGCCCTCGACGACCTTGTAGTCGCGGTAGTGCGGCGAGAGGATGCGAGGACGCACCGACGCGTAATCCGCGATGGCCTCGAGTGCGCGCTGCGGATCCGCCGCCACGGCGATCGAACTGCTGGCGCTGACCTGTCCCACGATGAACTCCTTGTCCGGGTACGTTGCTCGGGCTTCGGGATTCACCATAGGCGCTGCCGCCCCCGGGGCTTCGGCGCGGGCTCGCCGCGTACGCGCGGGCGGCGATACGGCGCTATTCCGATCGAATACGACTATCTGCGCTACGGTCATCTGCGATCAATATTCCCGTTGCAACATATGCGTGACATTTCTCCTTCGAAGGTCACTTCACGGTGGCTGTCGGCCGAGGTGAGTACTAGCGTCGAGGGGTGGCAATGAGTCTGTTGGGTAAAGCCGGTTCCGCGTCGGCCGCACACGAATCAGGGTTCGCCGCGCATCGAGCTGGTGTGGATCGCCTGCTGGCGAGTTACCGCGCTATCCCGGCAGGCGCCGACGTGCGATTGGCGAAGAAAACCTCCAACCTCTTCCGGGCGAGGGCGAAGAACACCGCGCCCGGCCTCGACGTGTCCGGATTGACCCGGGTCATCGAGGTGGATCCGGTGGCGAAGACCGCCGATGTCGCCGGGATGACCACCTACGAGGAACTCGTCGCCGCGACGCTGCCCTACGGTCTGGCTCCGACGGTGGTTCCACAACTCAAGACGATCACGCTCGGCGGGGCGGTAACCGGTCTCGGCATCGAGTCCACCTCGTTCCGCTCCGGGCTCCCGCACGAAGCGGTCCTGGAAATGGACGTGCTGACCGGGGCGGGCGAGATCATCACCGCGACACCGGACGGCGAATTCGCCGACCTGTTCCGCGGCTTCCCGAACTCCTACGGCACGCTCGGCTACACCGTCCGGCTGAAAATCGAGTTGGAGACGGTCGAGCCCTTCGTGGCGCTGCGGCACGTGCGCTTCCACGACCTGCGCGAACTGGAGGCGACCCTCGCCACGATCGTGGACGAGAAGTCCTACGAGGGCGAACGGGTCGACTATCTCGACGGCGTCGTGTTCAGCGCCGACGAAAGCTACCTGACCCTCGGCAGGCAGACCGACGAACCGGGCCCGGTCAGCGATTACACCGGGATGGACATCTTCTATCGCTCCATCCAGCACGACAGCCCCACGCCCAAGCGGGACCGGCTGACCATCCACGACTACCTGTGGCGCTGGGATACCGATTGGTTCTGGTGCTCGCGCGCCTTCGGCGCCCAGAACCCCACGCTCCGGCGGTTCTGGCCGAAGCGCTACCGGCGCAGCAGCTTCTACTGGAAGCTGATCGCACTCGACCACAAGTATCACGTCGGCGACAAACTGGAGGCCCGCAAGGGTAATCCGCCGAGGGAGCGCGTGGTGCAGGACATCGAGGTTCCCGTCGAGCGCACCGCCGACTTCGTCGAATGGTTCCTGCGCGAAATCCCGATCGAGCCGATCTGGCTGTGCCCGTTGCGGTTGCGCGAGGCCCGCGACGGCGCCGCGCCCACGGGTGTTGCCGAGCGTACCTGGCCGCTCTACCCCCTCGAACCCCATCGAACCTACGTGAACGTGGGGTTCTGGTCGGCCGTGCCGACCACCCCCGGCGCGCAGGAGGGCGCGGCCAATCGAGCGATCGAGCGGACCGTGACCGACTTCGACGGGCATAAGTCCCTGTACTCCGACGCGTATTACGGCAAAGATGAATTCGCGGCGCTGTACGGCGGTAGTACGTACACCGAACTGAAGAAACGCTACGACCCGGACCAGCGCTTGCTGGATTTGTATTCGAAGGCGGTGCAACGCAAATGACGACATTCAAAGACCGTTCCGATGTCCTCGCGGATCTCGGAACCAAGCTCAGCATTGCCGAAATCTTCGAGACGCTGATCGACGGCGACACGCCGGTCCGGTTGACCGCCTATGACGGTAGTGCCACCGGTCCAGAAGATTCGGAATTCGTGCTGGACATCAAAACGCCACGCGGTATCAACTACCTGGCAACCGCGCCCGGTGATCTCGGTATGGCGCGGGCCTATATCTCCGGCGATATGTCGGCTACCGGCGTCCACCCGGGCGATCCGTACGAGATCCTGAAGGCGATGGACAGCCTGAAATTCCGGCGTCCCTCCGCGCTGGCGCTGGTCACCATCGCCCGGTCGCTCGGCTGGGAGCGTCTGCGTCCGGTCGCGCCGCCGCCGCAGGAGACGGTGCCGCGCTGGCGGCGTATCGCGCTGGAGGGTCTGCGGCATTCCAAGACTCGCGACGCCGAGGCCATCCATCACCACTACGACGTCTCGAATACCTTCTACGAGTACGTACTCGGTCCATCGATGACCTACACCTGCGCGGTCTACGAGGACGAGAACTGGACGCTGGAGCAGGCTCAGGAGAACAAGTACCGCCTGGTCTTCGAGAAGCTCCGGCTGAAGGAAGGCGACCGGCTGCTCGATATCGGCTGCGGGTGGGGCGGCATGGTCCGCTACGCGGCCAAGCGCGGCGTCAAGGTCATCGGCGCGACGCTGTCCGCGGAACAGGCGGAATGGGCGCAGAAGCGGATCGCCGAAGAAGGTCTGTCCGAGTTGGCCGAGGTCAGGCATTCCGATTATCGCGATGTCGCCGAGGGCGGCTTCGACGCCGTCTCCTCGATCGGGCTGACCGAACACATCGGCGTGCACAACTACCCGTACTACTTCGATTACATCAAGGGCAAGCTGCGCGACGGCGGCCTGTTCCTGAACCACTGCATCACCCGTCCCGACAATCTGCGCAGCACCAAGGCAGGCGATTTCATCGACCGGTACGTGTTCCCCGACGGGGAGCTGATCGGGTCGGGACGGATCATCAGCGAGATCCAGAACATCGGACTCGAGGTGATGCACGAGGAGAATCTGCGCGATCACTACGCGCTGACACTGCACGAATGGTGTAAGAACCTGGTCGCCAATTGGGATGCCTGCGTCGAGGATGTCGGCGAGGGCACGGCGAAGGTGTGGGGACTGTACATGGCGGGCTGTCGACTCGGTTTCCAGCGCAACGTCATTCAGCTGCACCAGGTCCTCGGCGTCAAACTCGGCCCGAACGGGGAATCGGGACTGCCGCTTCGCCCCTGGTGGCAGGGGTAGTCGAATGCCGCGAACCCCGTCCGCCCGCACCGGGCGGGCGGGGTTTTCTCAATCGAGCAGTTCCGCGAGGAACAGGGCGGGCAACGTCACTTCTTCCGCCCCTTCCGGCACGGTGTGCATATCGCTGCGCAGAACCCGCAGGATGGCGACGACGCCGGGGCCCGCGTCCAGCAGCGGCCGGGTCCAGCCGAGTTCGGCGCACCTGGCCGCCGCGGGCAGCAACAGTCCGGTGGCCTCACCCACCCAGCCGGACGCGGCGAGACATTCGGCCAGCAGCAGCGCGGAATCCAATTCCGCACGGGGACGGCCCTGTTCGCGGGTACGGACATATAGCGCGCGGGCCCTGCGCACCGCGCGATCGTCGGAGCCGGGCCGATGTTCGGTGAGCAGCGCCCTGATATCGGCGATCTCGAGCGCCTCCAAGGCCAGCGCCGCCGCACCCGCCGGCCGGTGCGAGAGGTGGACGCCGTCGCGTTCGTCCGCTCGGCCCGCGGGGCTGACGGGTAGGCCGAGTCGCAATCGTTCCGCGCGGATATGGGCTGCCAGGCGCGGCAAGTCGTTATCGGTCGCGATGCGGGCGCCCTCGTCGAGCCGAGCCGCCGCGGTGTAGAGATCACCGCGCACCGCCTTCACGCGCGCGCCGATCACGAAGGTCGCGATCAGGAAATCGACCGGGCCGATTCTGGTCACCAACTGGTGGCTTTCGTCCAGCAGCCGATCGGCGGCGTCCAGATCACCGCGGCGGTAGCTCAATTCGCCCAGCAGGGCCGAGGCCACCCGCACCGCGTGCGAGCGCGGACCCGATCGCGTGTGCGCGGTATCCCAGGCCCGTTGGAAACATCCGTTCGCGGTGTCGATATCGAGTTGTTCGTAGGCGGCGGCGCCCTGACCGCACAGGCCGAAGACCGCGCCGAGCGGATCCTTCGACCGCGCGTGGTATTCCGCCGCCCAGTCCTGGATTTCGCGGGCTCCGTCGAAATCGAAGGAGCACAGCCGCACGAAAGAGATCAGATTCGCCGCGGTGGACACCGTCCACGCGGGCAGTTCGTCGGGCCGTTCCAGACAATCGGCGACCCGTTCCAGCACACCCTCGGTGTGGTCGCGGGCGATATCGTCGGCGGCGGCCAGCACCGTGGCCTCGCAGCGCTGCTGGACGACATCGGTATCGGTGGACGATCCGCGGGCGAGGATATTCGACAGTCGCCCGAGCGCGGTCCGCGCCGCACCGGACTGCTGCAGGTTCACATTTGCCCGTGCCACCGCCATCAGCAATTTGGAACGCGAGGCCACCTGCTGCACCGGCAGTTTCGACACGGTGCCGAGCAGTGTGGCGAGGCGGGAGCCGTCGATGAGGTCCATACCGCCGTTCTCGATCAGATCCATCGCCAGTTTCAGATCCGTCGCGGCCAGCGCGTGATCGACCGATTTGCGCAGGAGCTGATGTTCGGCATACCAGCGGGAGGCCTTGCGGTGCAGTGTCTTCAGCTCGCCGGGATCGGCGCGTTCCAGCCTGGCCCGCAGATGTTCGGCGAACAGCGGCTGCATCCGGAACCATTCCGGATCGTGTTCGATGCGCTGGAGGAACAGCTCGCGCTGCTCGGCCTGCGCGAGCAGCATTTCGGCCTCGCTGTCACCGGACAGCGCCGAGGCCAGCGACGGGCACACCCGCTCGGTCACCGAGATCGCGGTCAGGAAGTCGAGCATCCTTGGTTCGAGGGTGTCGAGCACATTCTCGGCGAGATATTCGCGGATGCCGTGGCTGCCTTCGGAGAGGTTCTCGATCAGCTGGGCGGGATCCGGATTACCGCGCAGCGACAAGCTGACCAGCTGAATCGCGGCGGGCCAGCCGTCGGTGACCTCGTGGATCTGTTCGACCTGGGCGTCGGTGAGATCGAATCCGTTGCGCTCGACCAGGATCTGTGCGGTCTCCGCGACGGTCAGGCGCAGTGCGGACGAATCGATTTCCACCAGTTCGTCGTGCACCCGCATCCGGCTGGTCGGCAGTCCAGCCTGCTCCCGGCTGGTCACCACGAAGCGCAGGTGGTGACATCCGTTGTCCAGCAAGGCCGCCATCGCCAGATGCGCACCCCGATCGGTGACCCGATGCCAGTCGTCGACGATCACCACCACGGTTTTCCCGCTCGCGTGGACTTCGTCGATGAGCGTGGAGATGACGTAGGCGACGGCATCGGCCGGTCGCTCCTCGAGCACCTGATCCAACCCCGTGCCCAGATCGGGACGAACCCGCCGGATCGCCTCGATCAGGTGGGCGAGGAACCAGATCTCGTTGTCATCGCCGGGGTCGATCCCGATCCACGCGACCGCGACCCCGCGCTCGGTCAGTTCGGCGCTCCACTGCGCGGCCACCGTACTCTTGCCGAAACCGGCGGGCGCGTGGATCGCCGCCAACTTGCGGCGGCCACCGGCGCGCAGGATGTCCAGCAGCCGAGGGCGCGGCACGGGTTCCCTCGCGGGGGTCGGCGGACGGAATTTCGTCGCCGCGGTCGGCGGCATGGTATTCGTCCCGTATCCGGATTCGGTGGGGTGCCGCGACACCGCTGGCCGCATCGTCAGCGGCCAGCTGCGGCGCGCGGTCACCGCGGGCCGCGACGCGGTGGACCGCGATGTGTCGCCATCGGCGCGTGCGCCGTTCACGTCCTCGACGGTGAGCGTGTTGTCCGGCAGCGCCATCTCATCGGGCACCTGGCCGTGCGCGCGCTGCGCCGCGCGCAGCATCTCGCCGAATTCGAAGGCCGACTGCGGGCGTTCGCGCGGGTCGGTGGCCATCGCGTGTTCGATCGCCGCGGCGACATCGGGCGGAATGTCCTCATCACGCAGATCCGGTACCGGCTGGGTGGTGATCCGCAAGAACTGCGCGACCACCTTCTCCCCCGCCTGTCGTTCGAAGGCCGCGTGACCGGTGAGCAGGGCGAAAAGGGTGGCGCCGAGTCCGTAGATATCGGAGCGGACCGTCGGCTCGTCACCGCGCAGCACCTCCGGCGCGGTGAAGGCGGGCGAGCCCGTGATCAGGTTGCTGGAGGTACGGAAACCACCGGGAATCCGGGCGATCCCGAAATCGGTGAGCTGCGGTTCACCGTAACTGTTGAGCAGGACGTTGGCGGGTTTCACATCGCGATGCAGAATTCCGGCGCGGTGGGCGCTCTCGATCGCACCGGCCAGTTTGACCCCGGCCCGTAACGCGTCCTGCCAGGTCAGCGGACCCTGGTCGCGGATCAGCCGCTCCAGTGACCCGCGCGTGCAGTACGGCATCACGATGAAGGGCAGTCCGGTGGCCGTCACATCGACCTGCAGGATGTCGACGATATTCGGATGGCCGGAAAGCCTGCCCATGGCCTGCTCCTCGCGCAGGAAGCGCTCGCGGCTCTCCTTGTCGATTTCCGAGGACAGCACCTTGACGGCGACCACCCGCTCCAGGGCCAGTTGCAGGCAGCGGTACACCACACCGAATCCGCCGCGCCCGATCTCGACGGCGCCCGACAGCCCCATCGCCTCCAATTCGGACGCGATCCCTATCGGCTCGTTACGCGCGGTATTCTCACCCTGCTGCCGGTCTTCCCCCCGTGAAGACGTCGAATCGGCCGACGTTTCCCCGTGACTCCCCTGGCCCGAGCGAATCTGTGGATTCATGTGACCACCTCGAACTCACATCGAATCGGCGTCACCGGCGATCGTGTACACGCCGACGGCAGGCAACGCGGGGCAACCCCGCGATGTCCGATATGTCTGCGCATACTCCAACGTAGCGCGCTCTCGAGCCGGGTGGGGGAGATTCGATTCAGTGTCGCCCGCCCCTGGCTCGCCGGGTTCGGCGGCGCGGTCAGACCTCTACTGGCACCGGTTCGGTGGCGGGCTCGGGCACGTCCTTGTCCTTGAGCACCTCGATGCCGAGTTCGGCGCGCGTCGCGTAGATGACCGAGGTCTCCTGCTCGATGGTTTTGGCCATCGCCTTGTGCCACAGCGTCAGGACGTCGAGAACTTCCTTACTGCTCGGATCGTCGTCCAGCTCGGTCTTCAACCGTTGCAGGGTGATGGCCTGCGCCGCGGTCAGCGTGCGCAGCAGATCCTCGCAGCGGTTGGGGATCTTGCGATTCGACAGCACGCGCAGCCGGCTGACAGTGCCGTGACAACCCTCGATGATCCGGTCGACCTCCTCGCCCATGGCGTCGATCTCCTCGGCGTCCTGGGCGTTCCAGTGCGCGCACGACTCCAACTGCTCGCGCACCTCCTCGGAGACGGCGAGCACGGAGGAGACGGCCGCCAGAATCGAATCACGCCGCCACTTGTCGCGTTCGCGGCGTTCAGCGGCGGTATTGGTGAGCTCGGTACTGCGCTGCGCGGTTTCGAGGGTGACCCGGTTCCGTTCGTCCGCCGCGGTGATCGCGTCACGGTTGGTCCGATTGTTGACGAGGACGCCCACCAGCGCCACGCCGGCAATGATGAGCGAGCTGAGAAGCGGAAGCCACTGGGTCACCAGGGAATCATCGCATCGTGGCGACGACCCGCGCCCCGCAACCGTCGCCGGACCGGGCGGAATCCGATGCCGACGGTGGCCGCCGCATCGGATTCCGGGCCGGGTCGCTCGCGTTCGCCGCTGGTCAGCGCAGTGCGGGCGCGGCGAACCGAGTGATCTGGTTCGCGCCGAAATTGTTGTCGCTCACCGGAATCAGGATGTGTTCCCCGTCGGCAGACGCGGTCGCACGCCACCACCTCGCTATCGGCGAGCAGATATCCGGCCACTCCCGCCCGGGCACGGCGAAAGCCCGCCACCGCGAAAGGCGGTGGCGGGCTTCGTCGTTGCTACTACTCGCGCGGGATTACTTGCGCAGCGAGGCCGGAACCTCGAAGCGCTCGCCGTAGGTCTTGGCGAGTTCGTCGGCGCGGGCCACGAAGGCCTCCTGGCCGCCCGGGTAACCGACGATGAACTGGTGCACGCCACCGGTCCAGGCCGGGTAGCCGATGCCGAAGATCGAGCCGATATTCGCATCGGCCGTCGTCGTCAGCACGCCCTCGTCGAAGCACTTCTGGGTCTCGATCGCCTCGATGAAGAGCATGCGGTCGATCAGATCCTGCAGCGGGACGGTGAAGTCCGCCATGGTCTTGAAGTGATCGCGCAGGCCCTGCCACAGACCGAGGCGCTTGCCGTCCTCGTCGTAGTCGTAGAAGCCCGCCTTGCCCAGACGACCGGGGCGACCCTCGCCGACCAGGTAGTCGATGACGTCCAGGGCCGGATGACGCTTGTGGCCCATGGTGGTGTCGCCCTGCTTGAACGCCTCTTCGGTCTCCTTGGCGATCTTCTGCATGAGCGTCAGGTTCAGCTCGTCCGACAGCTGCAGCGGCGCGGCCGGGTAGCCCGCCTGCAGACCGGCCTGCTCGATGGTGGCGGGCTCGATGCCCTCACCCAGCATGGCGATCGCCTCGTTGACGAAGGTGCCGATGACGCGCGAGGTGAAGAAGCCGCGGCTGTCGTTGACGACGATCGGGGTCTTCTTGATCGCGAGGGTGTAGTCGAACACCCGGGCCAGCGCCTCGTCGGAGGTCTTCTCACCCTTGATGATCTCGACCAGCGGCATCTTGTCGACCGGCGAGAAGAAGTGGATGCCGATGAAATCGCTCTCGCGCTTCACGCCGGTCGCCAGACCGGTGATCGGCAGGGTCGAGGTGTTCGAGCCCAGCAGCGCGTCGGGATCGACGATGTCCTCGATCTCCTGGAACACCTTGTGCTTGAGTTCGGTGTTCTCGAAGACGGCCTCGATGACGAAGTCGACGCCCTTGAAGTCGGCCGCGTCGGCGGACGGCTTGATCCGGTCCAGCAGCGCCTTGGACTTCTCTTGGGTGGTCTTGCCACGCGAGAGGGCCTTGGCCTCGATCTTCTCGGAGTAGTTCTTACCGCGCTCGGCCGCCTCGATGGTGACGTCCTTGAGCACGACCTCGTAGCCCGCCTTGGCGGAGACATAGGCGATACCGGCGCCCATCATGCCCGCGCCGAGCACGCCGACCTTCTTGATCTCACGCTTGGGCACGTCCTTGGGACGCGAACCGCCGTTGTTGATCGACTGCAGGTCGAAGAAGAACGCCTGGATCATGTTCTTCGCGACCGGGCCGGTCAGCAGGTGCACGAAGTAGCGCGACTCGATCAGCGACGCGTTGTCGATATCGACCTGCGCACCCTCGACCGCGGCGGCCAGAATCGCCCGCGGCGCGGGCATGTTGGTGCCCTTGAGCTGCTTGCGCAGGTTGGCCGGGAAGGCGGGCAGGTTCGCCGCGATGGCCGGGCTGGACGGAGCGCCGCCCGGAATCTTGAAGCCCTTCTTGTCCCAGGGCTGGACACCGGCATCGGGGTTGGCCTTGATCCACGCCTTCGCGGCGGGCACCAGTTCCTCGATGGAACCGACGACCTCGTTGATCAGGCCGATTTCCTTGGCCTTGGCCGGACGGTACTTGTTGCCCTGCAGGAGCACCTGCATGAGCGCGGTCTGCAGACCGAGCAGGCGCACGGTGCGGATGATGCCGCCGCCTGCGGGCAGCAGGCCGAGGCTGACCTCGGGCAGACCCAGCTGCGCACCCGGCACGTCGGCCGCGATGCGGTAGTGGGTGGCCAGGGTGATCTCGAGGCCGCCGCCGAGCGCGGCGCCGTTGATCGCGGACACGACCGGCTTGCCCAGGGTCTCCAGGCGACGCAGCGCACCCTTGATGGTGGACAGCTCGTCCATGAGGGCCTGGCCGTCGCCGGGGCCGACATGCATCATGTTCTTCAGGTCGCCGCCCGCGAAGAAGGTCTTCTTCGACGAGGTCAGCACCACACCGGTGATGCTGTCCTTCTCGGCCTCGAGCCGGTCGACGGTCGCCGTCATCGACGCCTTGTACAGCTCGTTCATCGTGTTGGCGCCCTGGTTCGGGTCGTTCATCGTCAAAACGACGATGCCGTCCGAATCCTGCTCCCAACCGATCATGTTGGTTTCGCTCACAGCTCTGTTTCTCCTTGTGAAATGCTGTCGGTTGGGATCAGACGCGTTCGATGATGGTCGCGACGCCCATGCCGCCGCCGACGCACAGGGTGATCAGTGCGTAGCGGCCGTTGCGGCGCTCCAGCTCATCGATCATGGTGCCGGTGATCATCGCGCCGGTGGCGCCGAGCGGGTGGCCCATCGCGATGGCGCCGCCGTTGACGTTCAGCTTTTCGTCCGGGATGTTCAGATCCTTCTGGAACTTCAGCACCACGGAGGCGAACGCCTCGTTGATCTCGAACAGGTCGACGTCTTCGACGGTCAGACCGGCCTTGGCCAGCGCCTTCTTGGCGGCGGGGGTGGGTCCGGTCAACATGATGGTGGCATCGGCGCCGCTGGTCGCGGTCGCGACGACGCGGGCGCGCGGGGTCAGGCCGGAGGCCTTGCCCGCCTCTTCCGAACCGACCAGCACCAGCGCGGCGCCGTCGACGATGCCCGAGCTGTTGCCGCCGTGGTGAACGTGGTTGATCTTCTCCACGAAGTGGAACTTCTGCAGCGCGACGGCGTCGAAGCCACCCATCTCACCGAGTCCGGCGAAGGACGGGGTCAGCTTGGCCAGATCCTCGGAGGTGGTGCCGGGACGCATGTGCTCGTCGTTGTCGAGCACGATCAGACCGTTCTGATCCCGGACCGGAACGATCGACTTGGCGAAGTAACCGCCGGTGGTGGCCTTGGCGGCCAGCTCCTGCGAGCGCACGGCGTAGGCGTCCACGTCATCGCGGGAGAAGCCCTCGATGGTGGCGATCAGGTCGGCGGAAACACCCTGCGGCACGAAGTAGGTGTCGTAGTTGGTGGCCGGGTCGAGCAGCCAAGCGCCACCGTCGGAGCCCATCGGAACCCGCGACATGGATTCGACGCCACCGGCCAGAACCAGGTCCTCGAAGCCCGAGCGCACCTTCTGGGCGGCCAGGTTGACGGCCTCGAGGCCCGAGGCGCAGAAGCGGTTCAGCTGGAAGCCGCCGACGGTGTCGGGCAGTTCCGCGACGATGACCGCGGTGCGGGCGATATCGCCGCCCTGGTCACCGACCGGTCCGACGACACCGAGGATGAGGTCGGAGATCCGGTCCTCGTCGAGGTTCGGGAAACGACCGCGCAGCTCCTTGATCAGACCAACGGTCAGGTCGATCGGCTTCACCGAGTGCAGCGAACCGTTCTTCTTGCCGCGTCCGCGCGGGGTGCGGATGGCCTCGTAAATGTAGGCCTCTGTGGTCATGTGGAGTGTTTCCTTCCTTAGGGTGCGGCGGCCGGGCTTTCGCCCGCCCGAGCGCTCATTGCACCGCACACCACGCATGCTGCGCGGACACGGCTGACCTCGCCGACCGGCCCCTGGACCGACCGTTCTAACGCTGTACAAAACTCGGCACGCAACGGCAGGCGCACGTTCCTGGCGCCCGTGCGAACGGACTTACCATAGAACCTCGCCGAACCGGAGCTCGCGGCCACACGCCCATACTACCGTGGGGTGCGAACTCCGGTTAACTTAACGTCCTCGGGGCCGTGGTTGTCAACCGTCCAGACGTGTGGCACCCAGCTCACTGCGGAGCAACTCCAGAGCGACCTCGTCCGGGTCGCGCCGGTCTTCCGGCGCCACGGGCACCGCCGCCGCGTCGAGCATCTCCTGCTCCTCCTCCGGCGTCAGCGCCTGCGGTACCTCGCCCGAACCCGCGCCGCGCGGCGCGTCGTACCCCGCGTCCGGGGGCGGGTAGTCGCCGGGCCCTGGATCATCAGGCAGATCCGGGAAATCCGGCGGCGGGATATCGTCGTCGGCCACGAAGGGGCGCGGCTCCGATCCGGAACGCTGCGCCCCGCCCTGCGGGTTCGCCGCCTTGTTGGCCTGGCTCGGCCGCGAGAACCGCGGCGGGGCGGTGGATTCGGAACTCCGCCCGTTCGGCTGCGCCGCCCCCCGGCCGGTCGCGGCCTGCTGTGGCGCGGTCGCACCGCGCGCCCTGCCGCCTGCCTGCGGGGCCGTCGCGGGACGGGCCGCCGCACCGGCCGCCTCCCATCGCACGTCGTGATCGCGGCCGAGTACCGCGCGCACCGCGGCCCGCACGGCCTCCAGATTGCGCACGTCCGACAGCCGCTTCGCCAGCGGCGCGTGCTGATGGGCGAACACGATGACATCGTCCTCGATCCGCGACACCGAAGCGCCGGACAGCAGCGCGTGCACCGTCGTCCCGAATTCGCGCACCTTCGTGCGGATATCGCCCCACGCGGCTTCGACCGCCCGCAACAGCTCAGCGTCCGACCCGGCGACCGAATCCGGCGATCGCCCGGCAACCGATTCGGCGTCCGGCGCGGGGACGCCGCCCCCGGCCGCCGCGGGCCGAGCCGCGGCGCCCGGCTGGGCGCTCACTTCCGGCGGCGTCTCCGATGTCGCCGGAAGTGACGGCGGCCCTGGGGTTTCCGGCGAATCGGCAACCCCGACGCCCGGCCCGACCGAATGCGATACCCCCTGTTCGCCACGTCGGTCGGCGGTCTCGCCCACGGCATCGCGCTCCGCGCCGCGAGCGTCCGGCTGGTCGGCCGCGAGATCGTTCGCCGCGGCGTGTCCTTCCTTCGTTCCCCCGCCACCCCGCTCGCTCGCGTCCGATCGAGCGCTACCCGTGCCACCCGATACATCGGCGAGCGGCTCCGAACCTTCGCGGACACGGCTTTCCCGCACCGCCGCAAGGGCTTCCGCGCCACGTCGGCGACCGGGTTCGGCGGGGACAGGACGGGAATCGGAGGCCGCGGGCGCGTCGACGGCGGGTCCGGTGACGGCGGGTGCGGTGACGGCGACCGCACCGGTGGCGATACCGCGCTCGAGGCGCTCGAGGCGTTGCAGGGTGGCGGATTCGGTGTCGGCGACCGAGGGCAGCAGCATGCGGGCGCACACGATCTCGAGCAGCAGCCGCGGAGCGGTCGCACCGCGCATCTCGCCGAGACCTTCGTGCAGCAGTTCGGCGTAGCGGGTCAACGTGGCCGGGCCGATGCGCTGGGCCTGGTCGTTCATCCGGGCGATCACGTCGCCCGGTCCGGAGACCAGTCCCCGGTCGGTGGCGTCGGGGACGGCGCGCATCAGGATCAGATCGCGGAAGCGTTCCAGCAGGTCCACCGCGAAACGACGCGGGTCGTGCCCGGCATCCATGACCCGGTCGACGGTGCCGAACAGCGCGGCGCCGTCATCGACGGCCAGCGCCTCCACCGCGTCATCGATCAGCGCGACATCGGTGACACCGAGTAACGACACCGCGCGCGTATAGGTGACGCCCTCCGGCCCGGCCCCGGCCAGTAGCTGATCGAGCACGCTGAGGCTGTCGCGCGGAGAACCGCCACCCGCGCGAATCACCAACGGGTACACCGCTTCCTCGACCGGAACGTTCTCCTGATCGCAGATGCGCCCGAGCAGGCCGTGCATCGTCGCGGGCGGCAGCAGCCGGAACGGGTAGTGGTGGGTGCGCGAACGGATGGTGGGCAGCACCTTGTCCGGTTCGGTGGTGGCGAAGATGAAGATCAGATGTGCCGGCGGCTCCTCGACGATCTTCAGCAGCGCGTTGAAACCCGCCGTGGTGACCATATGGGCCTCGTCGACGATGAAGACGCGGTACCGGGATTCGGCGGGAGCGTAGAAGGCGCGATCACGAAGTTCACGGGTGTCGTCGACGCCGCCGTGGCTGGCGGCGTCGAGTTCGGTCACGTCGAGGTTGCCAGGACCGCCCGGGCCCAGCGCGACGCAGGAAGGGCAGACACCGCACGGTTTGGAGGTCGGACCTTCCACGCAGTTCAGGGAACGCGCGAGGATGCGCGCCGAGGAGGTCTTACCGCACCCGCGCGGACCGGAGAACAGGTAGGCATGACTGATCCGCCCGGTGTCGAGCGCGGTACTCAACGGGTCGGTGACGTGCTCCTGACCCACTACCTCAGCGAACGTTGCCGGTCGGTACTTCCGGTACAGAGCCACGGCCAGAGATTACCGGCGCGCACCGACAATGAACATTCCCGCCGACCCCACGGCCGAGCGGCTGCGCGTGACACGACCGAATGCCGCCCAATAAGTGATACATATCACATAAATCCCTACGACTTCTTATACCGCCACGAACCGCGCACGAGATGGCAACTCACCGGCTATCAAACATCGAGAGGCAGTTCAGCGCATGATTTCGCACCGCACATGGCAGATATCACGAGTTGGACCTACCCGAGCCCCGTTTCCGAGCTCGGATATAGATATAACGAATCAATCACCATCCGTGACAGCCATGCAAGCAGCTGGCTACCGTGGTTATCGGCAACTTCGGTAGCCAAACCTTCATCAGGTTGGTGGCCCCGGTCGGTCCCTCATCCCGACCGGGGCACAACCTGGAAATCCCATAAATCCTCGGGCGTCATCGCCGAACTCCCGCCGCCTTCCCGGAGGAATGTTCCACGTGCCGTCTTGTGACGACATCGCCACCGCATGGCTGTCCAGTACCGACTTCGCGGGCGACCCGATCGCGGTCGACCTGCTGAGCCGGGCCATCAGGCCGCAGGATTTCGCCCTGAAACGCGATTCGCTGCCGGTGGCCGCGGCCGCGGATCCGGCGACCGCGTCGGCGATCCTCGAACTGCTCGGACGCGGCCAAGTGCCGACGATGGCCGCCATCCGTACCCTGACCGCGCAGAACGAGATGCGCCGCGAGGCCGAGCGGATCGAACGGCTCGGCCGACGCGCCCAGCGCAGTATCGATGATTTCGGCCGCACGCTGGCCCGGCTGGCCCACGAGCACTGGATCGAGCACGGCACCGGCCCGATCCGGCGCGACGTTCTCAATTCCGAACCCATCATGACGCTGATCCAGGACAGGATCGGCGATGTCCCGCCGACCGCGGTCAAACATCTGTGGCTGATCGAACGCGCCCAGCGCGCGGGGTGGATCGCCTCCAACGCCAATCCGCAGTCGCTCTGCGCGGCACGTCGATTCCACGCCGCGAAATTCGGTAACCGGGTCTCGCTGCGTTCGGTGAATACCATCGGCACGCTGGTCGCGGGTTTCCTCGCGGACTATCGCGACACACACGGCCGCCCGCCGCGCTGGTCCGCGGTCGCCCACGATCTGCGCGACGACCGGGACCGCCGGGTTTTTCACGACACCTCCGACGCTATGGCTCAGCAGTTGTGGCTCAGCACGGCCGAGTGGGTCGAACTCGTGGACGGCCAGCCGATTCCCGGACGCCGCGGCCAGCGCGCGCTCGCCAAACATTCCCGCCGATGATCGACTCTCGACTTTCCTACGTTAACGGCGTTACTCTAACGTCGTTAACCTACGAAGGGCAGTCGGATGCTGACCAGAATCGCTCGCCTCGCCACGAGCAGACCGCGCACCGTACTCGCGGCGGCACTGGCTTTCGCGCTGCTCTGCGGAATTTTCGGGGCCACCGCGGCGGGACATCTGAAATCGGGCGGATTCACCTCCGACGACGCCGAATCATCGCGGGTCACCCGGCTGCTCGCCGATAATTTCGACGGCGCCGCGCCGAATTTCGTCCTCTTGATCGAATCGGAGACCGGCGTCGACGATCCGGTCACCCGCGCGGCCGGCCTCGCCCTGGTGGATACGCTGCGGGCGCGTCCGGACGTGCGGGGCGCCCGGTCGTACTGGACAGCGCCGCCGCCCCTGGCCTCCGCGTTGCGCGGCGCCGACGGCAAGAGCGCGCTTGTCGTCGCCTTCCTGGTCGGCGACGAGACCGAAATCCAGCGGACCGCGGGCGAACTCGCCGATCGACTCACCGGAACCGGCGACGGCATCACCGTCAGGCAGGGCGGTGTCGCCGCGATCTACCACGACGTCAACGCCCAGACCACCCGCGATCTCGCGGTCGCCGAGGCTGTCGCGATACCGCTGTCGATGATCGTGCTCGTCCTGGTTTTCGGCAGTCTGGTCGCCGCTTCCCTCCCGCTGGCCATCGGACTCTTCGCCATCGCGGTCACCCTGGCGATCCTGCGCCTGTTCACCCTGTTCACCGACGTCTCGATCTACGCGCTGAATCTGACTACCGCGATGGGCCTGGCGCTCGCCATCGACTACAGCCTCTTCATCGTCAGCCGATATCGTGAGGAACTCGGCAACGGCCGCGAACCCGTCGCCGCCACCATCAGGGCGGTGCAGACCGCCGGACGCACGGTGCTGTTCTCGGCGCTGACCGTCGCGCTCTCGATGGCGGTGCTCAGCGTGTTCAACCTGTACTTCCTGAAATCCTTCGCCTACACCGGCGTTGCCGTCGTCGTCGCGGCGGCGGCGGCATCGATCCTGGTGCTGCCCGCCGCGCTTGTCCTGCTCGGACACCGGGTCAACGCCGCCGACCTGCGCGTTCCATTGCGGCGGTTGTTCGGCCGCGACCCGAGGCCGGGGCCCATCGCGCCCGAGCAGAGCGGGTGGTATCGGCTGGTGCAGGTCGTCATGCGGCATGCCGTGCCGGTCGCCGTGGTGATCGTCGCGATACTGCTCGCCCTCGGATCCCCGTTCCTTTCGGTGAAATTCGGCTACCCCGACGATCGGGTGCTGCCCGCGAACGCACCCGCCCACCAAGTCGGCGACATCCTGCGCGAGGAATTCCCCCAAGCCGATCCGGGGGCCGTGACCACCATCGTCCTCGACGAAAACCGGGGCGACATCGCCGTGCTCGGCGGGTACGCGGCCCGGCTCTCCTCCATCGATGACGTGCCCGCTGTGCTCTCGGCGGCGGGTATCTACGTCGACGGGCAGCGCGTCGCCGCCGCACCACCGGGCCTGTCCAATGACAGCGGCACCTACCTCAGCGTCTCCACCCGGCTCGACCCCTACTCCCCCGCCGGCCAGGACCAACTACGCGAGATCCGCGCCGTGGCCGCACCCGCACCCGCGCTGTACGGCGGTGCGGCAGCGGTCAACGCCGATTCCCTCGACGCACTCGGCGCGCGTATGCCGCTGGCGCTGGCATTGATCGCGCTGACCACATTCGTCGTGCTGTTCCTCTTCACCGGCAGCGTGGTGCTGCCGGTCAAGGCGCTACTGCTCAACACGCTGTCGCTGGCCGCGGCATTCGGCGCGATGGTCTGGATCTTCCAGGACGGACATTTGTCCGGGGTGCTCGGCTTCACCCCGGTCGGGCACATGGTGCCGACCATGCCGATTCTGATGTTCTGCCTCGCCTTCGGCCTTTCCATGGACTACGAGGTCTTCCTGCTGTCCCGAATTCGCGAGGAATGGCTGGCCACCCACGACAACACCCGCGCCGTCGCCATCGGCGTCGCGCGGACCGGACGTATTTTCACCGCCGCCGCCGTGCTGATGGCTATCGTTATGGGCGCGATGATTACTTCGAAAGTGTCGTTCATGCAGTTGATGGGGCTCGGTCTGACCCTCACCGTGCTGGCCGACGCGACCATCATCCGAGGTCTGCTCGCCCCCGCGCTGATGCGATTGCTCGGCCCGCTCAACTGGTGGGCTCCGAAACCGCTGGCACGACTGCACACTCGCATCGGCCTGTCGGAGGAGGTCGAGCCCGACCGCGAACCGGTCGCCGCCGCACGCCGATGACCCCTACCCACCGTCCTCGCTCCCCGCGCGGCTCCGGAGCCGCGCTGCGCGCCGAAATCCTCGATGCCACCGCCGAGTTGCTCGCCCGCACCGGTCACTCCGGCGCGGTATCGATTCGGGAAGTCAGCACCCTGGTCGGGGTCAGCGCACCCTCGATCTATCGGCATTTCGCCGATAAGGACGAATTGATCGAAGCGGTGGTGGCGCGGGCCTTCGAGGATCTGTCCGGCGCCATGCACGCGGCGGGCGATCCGGCGCTCTCGGCCATGAGCCGTTTGCGGGAACAGGGTCTTGCCTATGTCCGCTACGCGCTGGAACATCCGGCCCAGTACCGGGTGGCTACCGCGCCGGCGGCCGAGGGCGGGGCCGTGGACCGGGTGCTGACCAGCGGAGCCTTCCAGCTTTTCGCGACGACGGTGCGCGAATGCATGGACGAGGGCACCATGACCCCTGGCGATCCGACGCCCATCGTGCTGGAACTCTGGGCAGCCGCCCATGGCATCGCCTCCCTGCTGATCGCCAAACCGTTCCTGCCGTGGGGCGAGGTGGAGGCGACCGCGAACCGGGTGCTGGCCGCGGCCTGCGTCGGGCGCGCGGTACTCGATCTGATCGGCGACGCGCCCGAGCCGGACGAGATCACCGACTGGCTCGACCGGCTCCGCCGCGCCCCGCCCGCGCCCTGATCCCAGTTCCACACATATCGGGCATGACGGACCGCTCGCGCATACCGCCGGTGCGGATTCGGTAACTTCCTTGCGACGCACGCAGGTGTAGAAGGAGTCGCTCATGCCACCCACCATCGATCCGGCGGCCACCGCCTGGTTACTCGTCAGCACGGCGCTGGTGCTGCTGATGACCCCGGCGCTGGCCATTTTCTACGGCGGGATGGTGCGCTCCACGGGCGTGCTGAACATGCTGATGATGAGTTTCATCTCGATACCACTGGTCACCGTCGTCTGGCTGGTGCTCGGTTACAGTCTCGCCTTCGGCGCGGATGCGGGCGGCGGTCTGATCGGCGATCTCGCGCACGCCGGCATGGCGGGCATCGATCCGGGCACCGTGCACGAGACCTCGCACGGCGGGGTGCCGGAACTGCTGTTCGCGACCTTCCAGCTCACCTTCGCGGTACTGACCGTCGCGTTGGTCAGCGGCGCCATCGCGGACCGGGCGAAATTCTCCGGGTGGATGGTTTTCGTCCCGCTGTGGGCACTCGTGGTCTACGTGCCGATCGCGCACTGGGTGTGGGGTCCTGACGGCTGGCTGATGTCCTTCGGCGCGCTCGATTACGCGGGCGGCCTGGTGGTGGAGATCGCGTCGGGCTCCTCCGCGCTCGCACTCGCCCTGGTACTCGGCCCGCGCGTCGGATTCAAGATCGACGCGATGCGACCGCACAATCTGCCCTTCGTCCTGCTCGGCGCGGGCCTGCTGTGGTTCGGCTGGTTCGGATTCAACGCCGGATCTGCGCTGGCCGCCGACGGCATCGCCGCGGCCATATTCCTGAACACACTGGTCGCGGGCTGTCTCGGCATGCTCGGCTGGCTCGCGGTGGAACAGGTACGCGATGGCCGCCCGACCACCTTCGGCGCGGCCTCCGGCGTGGTGGCGGGTCTGGTCGCGATCACCCCCTCCTGCGGTTCGGTGAACACCCTCGGCGCCGTTGCCGTCGGCCTGGCCGCCGGAGTCACCTGTTCCTTCGCGGTGGGCTGGAAGCACAAGGCGGGCTATGACGATTCCCTCGACGTCGTCGGCGTGCATTTCGTCGGCGGCGTCGTCGGCACCCTGCTGATCGGACTGCTGGCCCATCGGGTGATGACCGGCGGCGTCGAAGGACTGCTCTTCGGCGGCGGCGCCGCCCAGCTGGGCAAGCAGGTGGTCGGCGTGCTCGCGGTGGCGACCTACGCGTTCGGCGTGACGTACGCGCTCGGCACCGCGGTCGCCAAGGTCATCGGCTTCCGCGTCAGCAGGGAGGACGAGACCGCCGGTATCGACTTCGCACTGCACGCGGAAACCGCGTACGCCGAAGGGGTCCACGGGCATTCACCCCGGCGCCTCGGCGAAGGGTAGCCCTGGATACGGGCTACCGGACCTGTCGCGATGGTTCGTACTGTGCGTAATCGATCTGCCTGCGCGCGTTCGACACTGTGGACACGACACAGGTGCCGAGCTGCCCGGCGCGGTCGTACATGGTGGCGGTGTCGATCGAAATCCTTTCGGAAGCGATGGTGTTATCCGCGCACAGGAACCGACCTCATCCGACCGAATCCGCGGACGCGATGAATGTATTGCATTGCGAGGTGAGGTTCTTCGCCACGCCGAGTTCGAACCAGTCACCGCTGTTCTCTGGTGTGCCGTGATCACGCGAGTCGGTGGGTGCGTCACCGCGGCCGTTGGCATCTCGCTTGGCGATGGTGATCTGGGAATTGGTCAGTGAACCCGCGCTCGCCGAGGATCCCACGTACATGCCGTCGAAGCACTGGGCCTGCAATTCGACGCGACGCGACAGTTCCAGACCGCGGGTGCTGCGGGTGCCCGCGTCGACGCGTTCGGCATTGGCCTTGCGCAGAATTCCCGACATGGCCTGCACGTGATGCCCGTATTCGTGGGCGAAAACCGACAGGTAGACGACCCAGTTGTCCTTGAACAGATCCGTCTGCAACTGACTGATCGGCATATAGATGGTCTTGTTCGCCGGGCAGTAGAACGCGGCGAAATTCGAGGTGGCGCCGGTGCACGGGGTGGTGATGCCCGTGGTGCTCGCGCTCACGTTCAAGGCCGGGGCCTGGAAGGGCAGGTCCGCGTCGGCCAAGACCGGTTTCCACGCGGCCTCCAGGCAGTTCGCCGCGCTTTCGAAGAATTTGCGCGCCGCGTCGACCTGGGTGCTCCACGGCGAGTAATTGCACCGCGCGGGGACCAGCGTCGCGTCCGGATCGGTGAGCAGCGGATTGCTCGCTGTCTCAGCCGATCCCGTCGTGCCGTCGGACGGGAAGGTCAGACTCGGATTGGGCCCCGCGGAGGGATCGTCGACGCCGCCGCGCACGGCGTTCAACACCAGACCACCCGCCACCAGCACGATCACCACGATCAGCAGGGCGAGCACGCCACCGCCACCGCGTTTACGCGGACGCTGCGGCGGGCGGCCGGGTGGGCCGTAGGGCATGGGAGGTGGCATCGCCTGGCGGTATCCGGACGGCGGATACCCCTGCGGCGAACCGTAGCCGGGCGGCGGGCCGTAGCCGGGCCGGTTTCCCTGCTGCGGCGCGTGACCTGGCTGCTGTCCGTATCCGGGCTGCGGCCTGTGGCCGGGCTGTGGCCGATAACCGGGCTGCTGACCGTATCCGGGCGGTGTGCCGTATCCCGGTGGCGGCACCGGCCGCCCGCCGGGTGGAACCGGTCCGGAACCGTACGGTGGTTGCGTCACTCTCCCGCACCCCCTCGTCTCGATTGGTCACCGACAGTGTGGATCAGAAGCGCGCTCCCGGCCCCCGTCGCTCGCGCCGTGCCGCTGACGAAGGATAGCAACCTGTCTAGAGTAGGCAGCCATGCTGACATTTCGGGGGGCCGCCGCGAGCGTGCTGATTCTCGCCGGTCTGGGAATGGCGGCGGCTGCGCCCGCATACGGCCAACCCTCCCCCGGGGGCGTCACCATCACCGCGGATCTGACCCTGAACCGCGAGGGCGTCCTCGATGTGGTCGAGACGGTGAATGTGCCGGAGGGCGGCCGATTCACGATGGCGCTGCCACTGCGACTGCGAGTGAGCGGCGATGTCGAGCGGGTCTTCAAGGTCACCGATGTCGACACCACGGGCGCGGGCACCGCGACCGTCGCGGGCGACAAGTTCACCATCGATGCCGCACCGGGTGAATCGAAATTCACCTACTCCCTGCACAACACCGTCCGGGACGCGCCGGGCACCCAGGTCTTCCATTGGATCGGGGTCATGAACACCGATATCGCGGCGATCAGCGCCTCGGTGATCGCCCCCAGCTTCGAAATGGGCATCGTCGACTGCAAACTCGGTCCGCCCGGCAATATCCGGCCGTGCGCCGATGTGCGCGTCGAGGCGACCGGTGCGCTGTTCCTCGAGCAGACCGACCTGCGCAAGGGCGACACCATCGATCTCACCCTGCAACTGCCACCAGGCACCGTTCCCGCCAATGCCGATATCCGCGAGGACAAGCCCGGCCCCTTCGCCCTGACGGGCCCGGTGTGGCTCGCTTTCGGCGTACTGCTCGCCGTCCTCGCCGGACTCGCCGCGGTAGTGCTGCGGGCCCGGCGCGAGAATGCTTCCGCCGGAGCTGGATCCGAGGTCATCGACCCGCTGGAACGCGATGGCGATCAGGTGCGGTTCACCTCGCCCGACGGCATCCTCCCCGGCGAGGCGGGACTACTTCTCGACGGGCACGCCGATCCGATCGATATCGCCGCCACCGTGGTGGATCTCGCGGTGCGCCGCTACATCTCGGTGACGCCGGTCGGCGCCGCCGCGGGCGTCCCCGGCGGCAACGACTGGCGGATCACCAGGGTCAACGCCACCGATGACCAGCTGCGCGACTACGAAAAGGCCGTCTACACAGCCCTGCTGCCCGAAGGCGTCGACGCGGTCACCGTGAGCGAGTTGCGCGCTCCGGATCGGATGTCGGTGCAAGCGATCCGCGCGGCGATGCTGGCCGATGCCGTCGAGCGCGGCGCCATCGCCGACCGTTCCGGTGCGGGTCCGGCGCGCTGGCTGGGCGGCGGGCTGATCGCCGCGGGTATCGCTGCGACACTGGGTCTCGCCTTCTCCGCCGGGCACGCCCTCGTCGGGGTGGCGATCGCATTGGCGGGCCTCGCGGTGGTGCTGCTTCCCACCTATCTGCCGGTGCGCACGGCCTACGGTCGCGAACTCACCGGACGGGTGCGGGCGTTGCAGCGCGGACTGGAATCGACTCGGCGCGAACAGATTCCGGACAGCGATCAGGAGACGGTGTTCTCCCGCGCCCTGCCGTTCACCGTCATCGGCGGTCGCGCCGACAACTGGATCCGCGTGTTCCGCGACCTGAATCCGGCCGCGGACGCCCAGCCGGGACTGTATTGGTTCGGCGGTTTCGAACGCGATGCGAATCTGCAACGCTTCGCGGGGCATTTCCCGTACTTCATCGTCGCGATGGAGGGCCTTTTCGGCAGGGACTGACCCCGGGACCAGTACGACGAACAGCGCGACGGCCAGGTCCACTGGACCTGGCCGTCGCGCTGACTTCGAACCCGGTGTCAGTCGTTGAGCGACAGTCGGCGCATCGCCGCGAGCGGGTCAGCGTAGATGGCGCTGACCGAGGTGACGACGGCCGCGAATTCCTGCACCTTGCCGCCGAATCCGCTGATCCTGATATCGGTCGGCGGCAGCGTCGAACCCTGCCGGAACGCACTCGCCACATGGGCGACCGCGGGACGGTAGCCGGTGAACGCCTGCCCGCCGAGGATGACCCGATCCGGGTTGAGCATATCCCTGACCATGGCGACGGTATGTCCGAGCATGGTCGCTCGCTCGGCCAGCAGTTCCCGTGCGGATTCCGAGCCTGCCTCGGCCGCCCGATACAGATCGGCGATGGTCGATCCCGCTGTTCCGTTGTAGGCGGGAATGATTCCGCGGCCGACGGCCCTCGCGTGCAGCGCCCGGTCACCGACGGTGACCTCCAAGCAACCGCGACGCCCGCAGGTGCATTCGACATTCGACCCGGTCGGCAAGTGCGCGATGGAACCGGGGCCGTTATTCGGCGTATGCACACGACCGTCCAGCGTCACCGCGATTCCCGCGGTTTCGCGGACGTAGAAATACAGGCTGCTGCCTCGCTCCTGACCTTCGCGCGGTTCCGGCGTCGGCAGCAGCAGTTCCGAGGCGGCCATGGCCTCGACGTGCGGCGCCACCGAAACCGGCAGTTCCAGCACCTCGCCGAGTACGGCGCCGACGGGCGCGCCCTTCCATTCCAGCTTGGGGTGATCGACCACACCGGTGAGCGGATCCACCCGGCCGCCGATGGCGACACCGGCCCAGAGCGGTTTTCGCCGATGCCAGCGCTGCAGGAATGCCTTGGCGCTACGGGCAACGGTGGTGGTCGCGAACTCCTGGCCGGTCTGCGGGGTGGCGATGGCGAGTCCACCGAGAATCCGGCCGCGCAGGTCAGCCGCGACGATCTTGGTGACGGCGGCGCCGATATGGATGCCGAGGGTCAGATATGCCTCGTGATCGATTTCGAAGGGCACCCGGGGACGCCCGACCGCACCGGAGGCGGTCAGATCCGCGCGTTCGCGCAGCAGGCCGACGGCCAAGAGCGCGGAGACCTGACGGTTGACGGTGGCGATACTCAAACCCGTTGTGCGCGCGGCATTGTCGCGCGACACCGGACCGCCGGTGGCGGCGCGGAGCACGGCCGCGGCCGGATTGTCGGCGATACGAAGTTCCGGGGCGATAACTGGACGCTGAACACGGACACGACCGGTGGCGACACGCGAGGCGTGGCGCTCCAGGATGGGGAGGGACATATGAAGATTCCTTGCTGAAGTCCCGAATCGAAACGGGACGTGCCTACATGTGCGGCGACTAGGCAGCATGGAGCCGGAAGCGGAGCTCAGCTCAGCTGCAGCGGCAGGAACAACACAGTTCTCGAGTCAATGGCAACCGCAGGCCCAGCGCGGCGGTCACGTAGGTGACCCGCGGGGCGGAGGTGCGGTTGCTGGACATAAAAAAACGGTAACACCGAGTTCATCGGTATACCAACCTAATGACATATCCCGGTGGGCAAGCACACACCGTTTCCGCAGGTCACGGCGATGAGTTCCCGGCGTGTCACGGGAGTGACACGGCCGGAGCCAGTCGGTTGCGACCGAGCGAGCCGAGAACAACGGCAGACGTCACCCGTTACCGCCTTCGCGGTAACGGGTGACGTCCAACGGTTTCGGATCAGGACGAGCTCTCCCCGGTCAGACTATTTCGCCGGGGCGGGCGCGACGAACGGCGCGTTGATGGTGGTGAAGTACTGGATCGCGGCGGCGATGGCGACGGGCGCGGTCACCAGGATCTGACCGATCAGGGTGCCGAGGAAGCCGACCGCGGCAAGACCCGCGACGCAGCCGAGTGCGGCGCCACCGATGAAGGGACCGAACAGGCCGACAATGGTGCCCGCGGCGAGGCCGGCGCCGACGACGCCACCGAGCACGCAGCCGACGGCACCGCCGGTGAGGCCGCCCACGAGGGTGCCGATGGTGGCGCCCGCGGCGATAGTGCTGGTCAGGCGGGTCCAGGCCGCGACCTCACGGTCGTATTCGTTCTTCCACGGCGCCTTGTCCTCGTACGGCAGGGCGACCGGCTTGTAGACGGCCTTGGCGACGTCGAGCTGCGGGGTCAGCGTCGCGGTATTACCGGAGATCTGCGCGGCGATCGGCAGTTCGAACTCGTCGAGCCGCAGTTTCAGCACGGTGCCCGCGACAACGGTGCCGTCGGCGGCCTTGATCTTCAAGGTGTCATCTTCCACGACGATGGAGCCGGAGTCGGTGGTGATGATCGATTGGGTATCGGTGCTGCGCGCGGTGAAGTTGACCGGGGCGGGTTCCACCTCGGGCGCAGCACCGGCCGTGCCGGTGGCGACACCGGTCGCCACCGTAAGCAATGCGGCCACAACGGCCAGTTTCCTCATCCTCATGACGTGCAATCCCTCATCTCGGTCCAGCTTTCGGGGGAAAGCATCACCGAGAATTCACAGGCAGACGAGGAAAAAACGCAGCACGATTTCAATACCGCAATCGCGCGGCAACCCTATTTACCGGCTGTTTCCTTCGCCGCCGCCTTCATCTGCTTTTTGAAGGCGCGAACCTCCAGCAGCGACTCGCCGTCGACGATGTCGGCGGCCGAACGACGAGATCCCTTCTCGGAATACGCACCTGCCGCCTTCTCCCAGCCCCCGGGCCGCACACCGAGCTGTTTCCCCAAGAGTGCCAAAAAGATTCGCGCCTTCTGATCTCCGTAACCCGGCAGCGCCTTCAGTCTGCGCAGCACCTCTGCGCCGTCCGGATCGCCCTCGGTCCAGATCGCCTCGGTCCTGCCGCCGTAATTCTCGACGACAAACCGGGCAAGTTCCTGAGTCCGGCGCGCCATGGAACGCCCATAGCGGTGGATCGCGGGCGGTGTGGCACACAGCTCCTCGAATGCCTCCGGATCGGCCTCGGCGATCTTGTCGATCGCGAAACCCCCCATCCGATCGGCAATTTTCTTGGGCCCGCGGAATGCGTGTTCGAGCGGGAATTGCTGATCCAGCAGCATTCCGGTCAGCAACGCGAAGGGGTCGTCGGAGAGCAACTCGTCGGCCTCCGGTTCCTGCGCGAGACATAGTTTGACGGTCACCGTGCATCCTTTCGCCGTTATCGCTCGAACCACGTCCGATCATCCCACCGGCACCACGCGGCGAGGTCACCGCCTCGGATGGGAAGAGCCCCGAATCGTGACACATCTCACAACCCTGCCGCGCGGGCCCGCATGCCCCCGCGTAGGCTACCGGCCATGCCCCAGACGACGGCGAAACCCAGGGACGGACTCGGGCCCATGGACACTTACTCTCCCCGCCCGGATCGCTTCGACCGTGCGGGCCAGGACCAACTGGTCGACGTGCGCGACCTGCAGGCCGCACTGCCCGGTATCCGGCGATTGCGCACCTGGGCCCACGAAGCCCTGGCACTACGGCCCGGCGAATCCGCGGTCGATATCGGGTCGGGAACCGGCTCGGAGGTCCTGGAATTCGCGGACGCCGTCGGACCGACCGGCACGGCCATCGGCGTCGAGCCCGACCCGAATCTGCTCGCCTCCGCCGAGCGCCGCGCCGAACAGGCGGGCTCCCCGGCGAAATTCCACTCCGGCGACGCCTACGGCATTCCTTTCGGCGCGGAGACTTTCGACGCGGCACTGTGCGAGCGGGTATTCCAGCATCTGACCGCGCCGGGCCGCGCGGCGAACGAAATCGCCCGTGTGCTGCGGCCAGGCGGTCGCGCCGTGGTGGTCGACGTCGACTGGGGCACCGCGATCGTGCACCCCGGTGATCTGCAGGTAGTGCGCCAGGTCATCGACACGCTGGCCGCCGCGACCACCAACCCGCGCTCGGGCCGCAGACTGCCGGGACTGCTCACCAAAGCGGGCCTCGTCATCGATGAGGTCGGCTCGCACGCTCTAGTCCAGGAACGCACCGTCGGTGCGGGTTCGCTGGTCACGAGGATTTCGGCGATGGCGGTGGCGCGCGGCGCGATCACCGAGGCCCAGCGCGACCAACTGCTGGCCGACCTGCGTCGCGGTTCCGAAACCGGTGATATCCACCTGTCGGTCACCATGTTCGCGGTGCTGGCCCACAAGCCACGCTGATCCGGCCTGTTCGACAAGCGGCGGGCCCCATCGAATTCGATGGGCCACACCAT
>NZ_JBEXFQ010000036.1:0-72027 GCF_040606855.1 Nocardia sp. NPDC005366 | reverse complement strand
GATTCCCCGCAGCCGAAGCCGCCTGCAAAGCAGCAGTCAACGCCGCCTGAGTCTTGGTGGTGGGATTGAACGAGTCCACGAGCACCTTCCTACCTGTCGATGTGCGCGGCGTCCGGAGTATGCGCGGCCGACGACGTCATCGCCGCCCGGCCCGTGTTCCCGGTGCCTTATCCATACCATCCAACGCCGGAAGAGTTGAGTCTGTTCCGCTCAAGTTCGAAAATTTTCAGCCGACTCCGATCGCGCGCCGCGGGGGACCGTATCCGGTGGTCAACGCTACGCCGCACCCCTGTCGAATGCGATGATTCCCGGCCCGGGTGGTGTAGGGATGCTTTAGGAACGCGGGCGCCGAAGTCGCGCGCTCCGACCGGGCGACGACCCGGTCACCGCTTACGATTGATCTTGCCGCTAGTTGACGTATCAGTATTCAGCCCGGACAAGGAGCGAGCCGATGCGCGCGATCGTGGTACGGAAGTTCGGAGATCCCCCGGAGTCGGCCGAGATGCCGGTACCCGAACCGGGCGCGGGGGCGGTACAGGTACAGCTGGAAGCGGCGGGCGTGAACCCCTTCGACCTGCGCATGGCCACCGGTTATCTGGAAGGCAAACTGCCGCATGACTTTCCGATGATCCTCGGGGTCGACGGCGCCGGCACCGTGTCGGCGATCGGTCCCGGCGTCACCCATTTCGCCGTCGGCGACCGCGTGGTCGGCAAATTCCTGGTACCCCCCGCGGGCCACGGCAGCTTCGCCGAATACTCGGTGCTCCCGGAGAACGCCACGCTGGTGCGCATCCCCGAACAGATCACCACGCTGGCCGCCGCGGCGCTGCCGACCGCGGGCGTCACCGCGCAGGACATGGTGGACGCCGCGGGCATCCGACCGGGACAGAAGGTGCTGATCGTCGGGGCGACCGGCGGCGTCGGATCCTTCCTCGTCCAACTATCCAATATCGCGGGGGCGCATGTCATCGCCACCGCGGGCGCCGCCGACGCCGATCAGATGGCCAGGCTCGGCGCGGCGGAAACGGTCGACTACCACCTGGACCCCATCGAGGATTCGGTGCGCGCCGCCCACCCGGACGGAATCGACGTCCTGTTCGACCTCGTCAGCCCGCCCGCGGCCCTCGCCGATCTGACCCGACTCGTCCGCGCGGGCGGCGCGGTCTTCTCGACCATCGGATCCGCCGACGAGCCGGACCTGCGCAGCCGCGAGATCCGGGGCGGGAATATCGAATCCCGAGGCGCCGCAACGGAGTTGGCGCGGCTGCTGCACCGCGTTGCCGACGGTGACGTGGTGGTGCCGGTCGAGGCGACCGTGCCGCTGGCCAAAGCGCCGTCGGTGATCGGCGCGTCCGGTGCGCGCGGCAAGACGGTGCTGGCCATCTGAGAGAGTCGAGGCGATGTCGGTGAGAGACCGTACCCGGCACGAAACGAGCACCGAGAATATCGAATTCGGACTTTTCCTGATTCCCGAGGCCGACGATTACGCCCAACTGCTCGAGGTGGCGGCCTACGCGGACGGCGCGGGCCTCGATCTGATCGGCGTCCAGGATCATCCCTACCAGCGGCGCTTCCTCGACACGTGGACACTGATCACGGCCCTCGCCGTGCGCACCTCCCGGATCAGCTACTTCCCCGATGTCGCGAATCTGCCCCTGCGCAACCCGGCGGTCCTGGCCAAGTCCGTGGCATCGCTCGCCGTCATGACCGGCGGACGCGTGCACCTCGGACTCGGCGCCGGCGCGTTCTGGGACGCCATCGCCGCCATGGGCGGACGCCGGCTGAGCAATGGCGACGCGGTGCGGGCGCTGGGCGAGGCGATCGCGGTGATCCGGGCCATGTGGAGCGACGAGCGGGCAGTGCGGGTACTCGGCAATTTCCACACCCTCGACGGCGCCCACCCGGGACCCACCCCGCGACATCCGCCGGGCATCTGGCTCGGCGCGAAGGGCCCGCGCATGCTCGCCCTGACCGGTTACGCCGCCGACGGCTGGCTGCCGTCCTCGGGGTGGGCTCCTCCGGAATTCCTGAACGAGGCGAATCGGCGCATCGATGACGCCGCCGCCACGGCCGGCCGCGACCCGGCGCAGGTGCGCAGGATCTACAACGTCTCCGGCACGATCACCGATGACAGGACCGATCGCGGCTTCCTCGAGGGCCCCGCGGCACGCTGGGTCGACGATCTCGTCGCCCTGCACCGCGACCAGCGCATCGACGCCTTCGTCTTCTGGCCGATCGAGGGCGAACCCGTCGATCAGATCCGCCGGTACGCTGAACAGGTGGTCCCGGCCGTTCGGGCCGAGATCACCGCTCGATAGACAGGTGTGCAGACCCCAGCGTGCCGATCCGCCCTGCTCGGGCTCATAATCCCATCGGGCGGACGCGGCGGCCCCACGAATACGTGGTGTATCGGGTTTGCCCACGGTTCACCGTCGAGCGGGCCCAACCCGGCCCTATACCCACACGACCACGGGAATTTTCAGGGATACTTGACGGCGGACCGCCGGTTACGGATACGTCCCTGAGCTATACGAGGGAAAGGAAGCTCCACGTCGTGGATGCGCGTTCGGCAGCGCTGGTCCGCGCCAATTTCCGTTCGATAATCGAAACACCGAACGGGTCCGAGCGGTTGATCAGCGCGTTCTACGGTCACCTGTTCGCGGATAACCCGCAGTTACGCGAGCTCTTCCCGCCCGCGATGGACATGCAGGCGAAGCGTTTGGTGACCGCGATCCAGTTCGTCCTCGACCATCTCGAGGACTGGTCGCGGGCCCAGAAGTTCCTGGAACAATTGGCACGTGACCACCGTAAATATGGAGTGACAGCCGCCCATTACGATGCGGCGGGCCGTGCCATGCTCACGGCGTTCCGGGTCATCAACGGCGCCAACTGGCACCGTGGCCTCGAGGAGGGATGGGGTGACATCACCATCCTGATCTCCGCGTCCATGGCCATCGGCGCCAATTCCGACAAGTCCCAGCCGTTCTGGGAGGCGACGGTGGTCGGTCACCGCAGGGTGCTGGAGGATCTGGCGATCGTGCGGCTGCAATCGGACAGCCCGATCCCGTTCCAAGCGGGCCAGTACGTACCGGTCGCGATACCGCAGCGGCCGAAGATGTGGCGCTACTACTCGCCCGCGATCCCGGCCAATCCGTACGGGGAAATCGAATTCCACGTCCGCAAGATCCGAGGCGGCTGGGTCAGCCCGGCGATCGTGAACGAAACCCAGGTCGGCGACCGCTGGCAGGTGGGGGGCCCGCTGGGTGGACTGCACGTCGATCGCGAAAGCGGTCGCGATGTGCTGATGATCGGCGCGGGTACCGGCATCGCGCCGTTGCGCGCTCAACTCATCGAGATGGGACAGCGCGGCATCAATCCGAGAGTGCATTTCTTCATCGGCGGTCGCTATCCGTGCGACCTGTACGACGTGGAGAACATGTGGCAGCTCTCACAGAGCAATCCGTGGCTCACCATCGTGCCGGTGTGCGAGCAGAAGACCAACCCGTGGTGGTACCCGCATCCGCCCGCCGACGCACCGTACGGCATGCATCGACGACTGATCGGAAATCTGGGGGCCGTGGTCGCCAGCTTCGGCGCGTGGGCCGATCGGCAGATCCAGATCGCCGGATCGGCGCGCATGATCGAGGACACCCGCCGGGCCCTGATCGCCGTCGGCACCCCCGAGCACATCATCAGCGCCGACCCGGTATGAGACGACGCGACCGATCGGCAACACTCGTGGGACACACCCCGGCCCGATGAGGCACAATCGCCGGGTGCCGAGCACGGTGACGGCGGGCGGGAATACCCGCAGGACACAGGAGTATTCATGACGGATCCGAGCGCGCTCGGAAATGGCGCGGCACCCTTCGACGCGGCACCCTTCGACGCGGTGCCCTTCGACGCGGTGCCCTTCGACGCGGTGCCCGAGTGGACCGCGACGGTCGTCGGGCACCACCGCTTGCGCCACGATGTCGCCGTGATCCGGTTGATCGGCGAATTCGTGCCCTTCGCCGCGGGGCAATCGGTGGAGGTCACGGTGCCGAGGCAACCGGGTGTGCGGCGCAGGCTCTCCCCCGCGCTGCCGCCCTCGCTCGACGGCAAACTGGAATTCCATGTGCGGGCCGTGCCGGGCGGCTGGCTCAGCGGTCACCTGGTCGCCGAGACCGAACCCGGTGACGAGTGGCGTATCTCGGCGCCCGCGGGCAGCTTCCACGTCGACCCGGCAGGCGACGATGTCGTGATGATCGCGGGCGGCACCGGCCTGGCTCCGATGCGGGCGATGATCCTGGAGTTGGCACGCCGACCCGAGCCGCCGCGCACCTATCTGTTCGTCGGTGGCCGCTCGCCGCGCGATCTGTACGGCGCCGATATGCTGACCCTGCTGGCTGGCGAACTTCCCTGGCTCACCGTGATTCCGGTGGTGGACAACACCGAGGATCCCCATTGGACCGACGAATGGTACGAGCGGTCCCGCGTCGATATCGGCTTCTCGCAGGACGAACTGTTGCAGGGCAGCCTCGCCGATGTCATCGGCTCACACGGGGCCTTCACCTCGCACCAGGTGCTCGTCTGCGGGTCGCCCGGTATGACGAGATCGACGGTGGATCGATTGATCGAGACCGGAACGCCCGCCGACCGTATCCAGGTCGAAGGACTCTGATCTTCGTCCAGGCGAAGGCCGGGATCCATTCACAGCCTCGCGGATAGTCGTCACCCGCCTGGATCCCGGCCTTCGCCCGAACGAAGAGCACATCCGTACGTCGAACGTCACACGGCGACGAGAAAACCGCCGAGTGTGGAGATGTCGATCAGAACAGTGGATCGTGGCGGATATTCTTCGTCTCCGTACCCGCCGCCATGAGCCGGAATTTGGTGGTCTGCACCATCGAGGGCGAACCGACGATCTGCACATCGTGATCGGTCCACGGCCCGAAACCCGCGACGATTTTCCCGATTTGACCCGTCCGCCGCGGTTCCATACCGGGCACTTCCCGTGCCGGCTCCCTCGAATCCACGTGCCACCAAGGATTTTCGTCGTTCTCGACCACCGGGGTGACGGTGAGCCATGTATTCGCGACGGCCAGCTGGCTCAGCATCTCGAGGTCGTACAGATCGCACGGGTAGTGGCCGCCGACGAAGAGATGCACCTTCGGATTGATACGCCGCTGAGCCATCGACATGATCTGTGCCCGCAGGGGCGCGATGCCGGTACCGCAGCCGACCATCAACATCTTTCGCTTGGTATTGCGCGGCACGCCGAGGCCGCCCAGCGGCGAGCCGAGCAGCCATTGTTCCCCGATTCGCGTCTGGCCGACAATGGCCGGACTGACCCAGCCGCCGAGCACGCCACGGATATGGAATTCGATATCGCCGTCGGCATTCGCGGGAACGGCGGGTGAGAGATAGCGCCACATGCGCGGCCGGGACGGAACCTGCACACTCAGGTACTGCCCGGCGGCATAGCTCATCGGTTGATCCAGTCGTAGCCGCACCACCACGAGATTGCGCAGGACCGAACGGCACTCGACCACCGTGCCGGACCAGATCGCGGGCGTCTCCTCCCTGTCCGCCGCGCCGATCATGGTTTCCGAGATGATGGCCAGGCCGTCGTCCCAGGCCCGGTCGACCTCGTCGGTCCACATCTCGGTATCGGCGAAGCGGCGCATGGCGGTCTTCAGCGACGTCGCCACCGCGACGTAATGTTCGGGCTCGACGCCGTACTTGCGGTGGTCGCGGCCCAATTGGGCGAGGAATGGCAGCAACTTGTTCGGCTCTTCGAGCCGGTCCAGGGTATAGGAAATAGCTTTGACGAGCCGGTCACGCTGCGAGTCCATCGCCGCGGGAAAGAAATCCCGGACGCGGGGGTAGTCCGTAAACAATGTCGCATAAAACGAACTGGCCAGTTTCTCCGACCCCCCCTCCTCCGCAGCAACCGCCTTGAACGTGGTTCTGATCAAAGCGACAGTGCGCGAATCCATGTGTGTCACAACCCCATTTCGCACTCGGAACACATAACGTGCCAGCGAGTGAGGTGCCGCGGGACACTCGTCAGCAGCCGATGCCAAGGAGTGTAGGCGAGGTTTGCCAGCTACGGAACGTCACTGTTGAACATCACGCGTGTAATTTCTCCGAACCGAGGATTCGCAACGAGAAACGCCCACTAAACAGACTGAAAGACGGATAATTGCCGTTCAATTGAACATACCTTCACCGAATTCGCGCGATCCGTTTTGCAAGGTTCGCGTGAATCCCATCGGCGGAGCGATTTTTCGGCAACCGAACGGCGGTTCCCGGCCACCTCCGGCGGCCGACAAATGCGCGGACCGCGAGCGGGGCGAGGGGTCCGGTACAGGATGCTCCGATTCGAACGCACCGGCACCGACCCGGCCGGAAACGACTTCGGGCCCCGGATTCCCGCACACACGAGGTGAGCAGGGCCGGGGCCCGAAGTTTGGTGAACTCAGCGCTGGTGGCGCGGTTTCCACACCACCAGCGCGGTACTGCGTTGCGGCGGCGAGAAATCCTGCCGATAACCCGCTCGCAGTCGTTCCAGCTCGGCCGCCAGATCGGCCACCGTCTGCTGTAACTCCTCGACCTGATTGGTCAGTTCGATAATGCGTTTGATGCCCGCCAGGTTGACGCCCTCGTCCTGGGACAGCCGCTGCACTTCGCGCAGCAGCTCGACATCCCTGGCCGAATAGCGCCGCCCGCCGCCCGAAGTGCGTTGCGGCGTCACCAGTCCGAGGCGGTCATAGGTGCGCAGGGTCTGCGCGTGCATGCCCGCCAACTGGGCCGCCACCGAGATCATGAAGAACTCGGCACGCGAGGCCCCACCGGAGGCCTTCTTCGGATCAGTGGACATTACGCACCTGCCCATCCAGCACGGGGATCGAACCCGCTGGTCTTCTCCGCCTCCGCGTAGCGCTTGAGCGCTTCGGCGGCATTGTCATCCAGCTTCTGCGGCACCGCGACCTTGACGGTGACCAGCAGGTCACCCGCGCCGCCGCCGCGCTTGGGCACACCGCGCCCGCGCACCCGCAGGATTCGGCCGTCGGCGGTGCCCGGGGGCACCTTCACACCGACACGGCCTTCCAGCGTGGGCACGGAAACCGTTGTCCCCAGCACCAATTCACTGTAACCAACCGGCAGTACCAGCGTCAGGTCATCGCCGTTGCGGCCGAAGACCTTGTCCTGGCTGACGTGCACTGTGACGAAAAGGTCGCCCGATGGCGCACCGCGCAATCCCGCCTCGCCCTGTCCGGCGAGCCGAATCCGCTGCCCGTCACTGACACCCGGCGGAATCCGCACCGTGATGGTGCGGGTCCGGTTCTGGATGCCGGTGCCGCGACAGTCGACGCACGGATCATCGATGATCGATCCGGTGCCACGGCAGTCGTCGCACGGTTCGCTGAATCCGAACGCGCCCTGATTGCGGCTGATGACGCCGGTGCCATTGCAGTGCGGGCAGACCCGGGGACTCGTCCCCGGCTTGGCGCCACTGCCGTGACAGGTGGTGCACGGCGAAGGGCTGGTCATCCGCAGCGGGACGGTCACACCCTGCGCGGCCTCTCGGAATCCGAGTGTCGTCTCGGTCTCCACATCGGCCCCGCGACGCGGACGGCTCGTCGTCCGCCCGCCGCCCCGGTTGAACAGGCCGCCGAACAGGTCACCGAGGCCGCCATCTCCGGCATTGGCATTGCCGAAGATGTCCCCGATATTGAAATCCTGTGAGAAGCCGCCCGCCGCACCGGGGGTGAACCCGCCGCGACCATAACCGCCACCCGCGAACAGCTTGCGGGTCTCGTCGTACTCCTTGCGCTTGGCCGGATCCGACAGCACGGCGTGTGCCTCGCTGACGGTCTTGAATCGTTCCTCGGCCTTGGCGTCACCTGGATTGGCGTCCGGATGCAGATCACGGGCGAGCTTGCGATACGCCTTCTTGATCTCGTCCTGCGAGGCGCTGGAGGAGACACCCAGCTCCTTGTAGAAGTCCTTTTCGATCCACTCCCGTTGACTCACCCGGTCTCTCCTCCTCTCGCTGTGTCGGATACTCGGCGCTCGCGGCTTCCCGCGCGATTATCGGTTGTTCGCATCGGCATCGGCATTCGATGCCTCTGTCTCTGATGGCTCGACCAGGTCGGCCACCGCATCGGTTACCCCGACGAGCGCGTGCCGAAGCACCCTGTCGCCGAACCGATAACCCTTACGCATGACGATGCCGATCACCGGATCATGTCCGGCCCCTTCGTGCTGCACGGCCTCGTGCAGGGTCGGGTCGAAGGGTTCGCCCTCGGCGCCGAATTCCACCAGCCCTTGTTTGTGCAGCGCGTCGGCGAGCTTGTCCGCCACCGATTTCAACGGCCCGGTTTCCAGGTCGCCGTGGGCCCGCGCCCGATCGAGATCGTCCAGCACGCCGAGCAGTTCGGTGACCACCGCGGCCTTGGCCGCGTCGATCGCGGTCTTGCGATCGCGATCGACGCGACGGCGGTAGTTGGCGTATTCGGCCGTCAACCGCTGCAGGTCCGCGGTGCGCTCGGCGAGCGCACCGCCGGTGTCGGCGGGCTCGGGCCCGGCGGCGGAGCCGTTCTCCGCCGCCTGCTCCCTGATCTCGCCGGTCTCCGGATCGATCTTCCGGTTGTCGACGACGGTGATCGGCTCCTGTTCGGAGTTGCCCTGTGTCACTTCTTCTCCGTGTCGACAGGCTCGTCGACGACCTCGGCATCCACGACCTGGTCATCGTCGGCAGAGCTCGCCGTGCCGTTGCCGGAGGCGGCCTGCTCGGCAGCCGACGCCTCGTAGATGGCCTGACCCAGCGCCTGCGATTCGGTGGCCAGCTTCTCCACCGCGGACTTCACGGCCGCGATATCGGTGCCCTTCAGCGCCTCGTTGGCCTCGGCGATGGCCGCCTCGACCTTGGACTTCACGTCCGCGGGCACCTTGTCGTCGTTGTCCTTGATGAACTTCTCGGTCTGGTGCACCAGCGACTCGGCCTGGTTGCGGGTCTCGGCCTCCTCGCGGCGAGCCTTGTCCTCGGCGGCATGCGCCTCGGCGTCCTTGACCATCCGGTCGATCTCTTCCTTGGACAGGCCGGAGCCGTCCTGGATCTTGATCGTGTTCTCCTTGCCGGTGCCCTTGTCCTTCGCGGTCACGTGCACGATGCCGTTGGCGTCGATATCGAAGGTGACCTCGATCTGCGGCACGCCGCGCGGGGCCGGCGGGATGCCGGTCAGCTCGAAGGAACCGAGCAGCTTGTTGTGCGAGGCGATCTCGCGCTCGCCCTGGAACACCTGGATCTGCACCGACGGCTGGTTGTCGTCGGCCGTGGTGAAGGTCTCCGAGCGCTTGGTGGGGATGGTGGTGTTGCGCTCGATCAGCTTGGTCATCACCCCGCCCTTGGTCTCGATGCCCAGCGACAGCGGGGTCACATCGAGCAGCAGGACGTCCTTGACCTCACCCTTGAGCACACCGGCCTGCAGGGCGGCGCCGACGGCGACGACCTCGTCCGGGTTCACGCCCTTGTTGGGCTCCTTGCCGCCGGTCAGCTCGCGCACCAGGTCGGTGACGGCGGGCATACGGGTGGAGCCGCCGACGAGCACGACGTGGTCGATGTCGGCCACCTTGATGCCCGCGTCCTTGATCACGGACTGGAACGGCGCGCGGGTGCGGTCGAGCAGATCCGAGGTGATCTTCTGGAATTCGGCACGGGTGAGCTGCTCATCGAGGAACAGCGGGTTCTTGTCGGCGTCGACGGTGATGTAGGGCAGGTTGATCGAGGTGCTCTGCGAGGAGCTGAGCTCGATCTTCGCCTTCTCGGCCGCCTCACGCAGCCGCTGCATCGCCATCTTGTCCTTGGTGAGGTCGATGCCCGCGCTTGCCTTGAACTTGTCGACCAGCCAGGAGACGACGCGCTCGTCCCAGTCGTCGCCACCGAGGTGGTTGTCACCGGAGGTGGCGCGGACCTCGACGACGCCCTCGCCGATTTCCAGCAGCGAGACGTCGAAGGTGCCGCCACCGAGGTCGAAGACCAGGATGGTCTGTTCCTTGTCGCCCTTGTCCAGGCCGTAGGCCAGAGCAGCCGCGGTGGGCTCGTTGACGATGCGCAGCACGTTCAGACCGGCGATCTGGCCGGCTTCCTTGGTGGCCTGGCGCTGGGCGTCCTCGAAGTAGGCGGGGACGGTGATCACCGCGTCGGTGATCTCCTCACCCAGGTAGGACTCCGCGTCGCGCTTGAGCTTCATGAGCGTGCGCGCGCTGATCTCCTGCGGGGTGTACTTCTTCCCGTCGATCTCGACATTCCAGTCGGTGCCGATGTGGCGCTTCACGGAACGGATGGTGCGGTCGACGTTGGTGACCGCCTGGTTCTTGGCGGGCTGGCCGACGAGAACCTCACCGTTCTTGGCAAACGCGACGACGGACGGGGTAGTGCGCGATCCTTCAGAGTTCGCGACGACGACCGGCTCGCCACCTTCGAGTACGGCGACGACCGAGTTCGTGGTCCCGAGGTCGATTCCGACCGCACGAGCCATGGTGTTCCTCCTAGTTGACGAAAACATCTTGTGTCGGTGCCGGGGCGGACAGCCGCCCTGCGACGCGGGTGGCCCGTTCGGGCTTCGCCGCTGCCGCGAGACCTCGCCCCGAGCACCTCGGGAGCACGATCCCAGCAACGCTGAGCGTAGTCGACTCAATACTGCACCCGATTCCGTTCGGGAGTCAACTTAAACTTGAGTCGATCTCACTCAACCTTGTCGAGATGTTCAACGGGCGGTCGGCCGAAATGATTCCCGGACGCCAGAGAAAGTTCGCCCACGCCGCGAGCGAAACCGCAACCGGCGCAACGCGGCGACCGTGCGCGCGTTATGACCGCCCCCGCGCGAGGGCGATCAGCCGCAGGGCGGTGGGGAGATCCGCTCGGAGGTGAGACCGGGGTGGATACCTCGACGCAGCCCGTTGGCTGTCGCCAGGCGTTGCAGCAGTCCGAGCAGAGTCGCGATGTCCCGTTCGTCGAAACTCGCCAGCAACTCGGCCTCCAAGCCGTCGACGGCCTCGTATGCGCGGGCGAGCATCTCGTGGGCCGCGGGCAACAGGTAGACCGCGTGGGCGCGGCGGTCGGTGGGATGTTTGCGACGCTCGACCAGTTCGCGTTTCTCCAGGTCGTCCACCAGGCCGACCATCACATTGCGATGGATACCGAGCATCTCGGACAACTGCTGCTGCGATTGCCCGTCGTGATCCCGCAACAACCGGAGCATGCCGAAATGGCGCGGGCCGATTCCGATCGGGGCGAGCAGGTCAGCGAACCGCCCGGCCGTATGGAAGCCGAGCTGACCGAGCAGGAAGGCCGGGTGTTCGAACAGCGGCGCATGGGTCGGATCAGCCTCGGTCATGTCCGCAGCATACCCCACTTAATGCACACTTAATGATTGCCATCTTGATTGATAATCACTTCAGGTGCATAGTTTGGAGTTGGCATGCCCCTCGAACGAAAAGAGAACGCCGTGGAATCCGACCCCGACACCTATTCCGACGCCCCGCCCACCGATCCGCGACGCTGGATCGCCTTCGCCGTCGTCCTGGCCGCGGGTTTCATGGATCTGCTCGACGTGACGATCGTCAATGTCGCGATACCGAGCATCCAGAGCGATCTCGCCGCCGAATATTCGCAGCTGGAATGGATCATCGCCGCCTACGTACTGTCCTTCGCCGCGGTCCTGATCACCGGCGGCAGACTCGGCGATATCTACGGACGCAAACGCGTCTTCCTGATCGGCATGGCCGGATTCACCCTCGCCTCCGCGGCCTGCGGACTGAGCCCCGATCCGACCGCGCTCATCGCCTCCCGCTTCGTCCAGGGCGCGATGGCGGCCCTGATGGTGCCCCAGATCCTCGCCATCATCCGCACCACCCTCCCGGCAGAGGAGCGGGCCAAGGCGATCGCGATCTACAGCGGCGTCGGGGGATCGGCCTCGGCGGTCGGATTGTCACTGGGCGGGCTGCTCGTCGAAGGGGATTTGTTCGGCCTGGCGTGGCGGCCGATCTTCCTCGTGAACATCCCGGTGGGCGTCATCGCGCTGATAGCCGCCGCCGTGGTGATGAGGGATTCTCGCTCACCGGCCGCGCCTCGGCTCGATGTGATCGGCATGGCGCTGGCGATCGGGGCTGTCCTGCTGCTCGTCTATCCGCTCACCGAGGGACGCCGACTCGACTGGCCCGCATGGACTTTCGTCATGATGGCGGCGGCAGCGGCCACCTTCGCCACCTTCGTCGCCTACGAGCGGCGGCGGGCGCGAACTGTCGGATCTCCCTTGGTCGACCTCGACCTGTTCCGCTCGCGGCCCTTCGCCCTGGGGCTCGGCAGCTGGCTGCTGTTCTGGATAGGACTCGGCGGGTTCTTCCTGGTGTGGACGCTGTTCATGCAGGCGGGACTCGGCTGGTCGCCGATGCGGGCCGGTCTCACCTCGGTCTTCTTCGCGGTGGGCGCCGGTATCGGCGCTGGAGTGTCGGTCGGCGCGCTCGCACCGCGATTCGGCAGGCGGGTACTGATCGCGGGCGCCCTGGTGAATGCCATCGGATTCGGTCTCTACGGCTGGCTCGCCACGCATTACGGCGCGGAGATCACCTCGTGGCAGATGGTTTTCCCGCTACTGTTGACCGGCGCCGGATTCGGCATGGTCGTCGCGCCGACGATCGACCTGCTGCTCGGACAGGTGCCGGCGCGGGAGGCCGGGTCGGCATCCGGACTTCTCAACACCGGACAGCAACTGGGCACCGCGCTCGGCGTCGCCCTGGTCGGCGTCGTCTTCTTCACCCAACTCGATCACGATTCGGCCCGCGGCGTTGACACGGTGGTCCCGCAGGTGCGCGCCGAACTCAGCGCGGCGGGTATGCCGCAGCCCGCCATCGAGGGGATTCTCACCGAGTTCCGCGCCTGCGTGCGGGAACGTTCCGCGCAGGTCGATCCCACGGTGATCCCCGACAGTTGCCGAGCCGACGCGGGACCGAGCGGACGCAGCGTCGGGCACGTGCTGACCGACGCGGGCACCGAGGCCAACGCGGTGAATTTCGCCCATACCTTCCGCTACGCGCTCTGGTTCGGAATCGGGCTACTGGCGCTGGTCTGCCTCGGCTTCCTGGCCCTGCCGCGCGATGCGAAGCTGCGAGCGCCCGACCTCGGCCGCGACGAGGTCGACCAGGAACCGTCGCGGGTCTGACGGTGCGATTCGGCGGCGGCCCGCAGTAACGTGGGCCGCACACCGTCGATTCGGAGGAGGTCGCCATGCGGGCCGCGGTCGTCACGAATGCCGAATTCACGGTCGAGGATCTGCCCACGCCGATACCGGGCCGCGGCCAGATCCTGATCGATGTCTCGCGGTGCGGGATCTGCGGTTCCGATCTGCACGCTCGCACGCATGCCGACGCCGTGGCCGATCTCGCGGCGGCCACCGGATACGACCGATTCATGCGGGCCGAGCAGAGTGTCGTCCTCGGACACGAATTCAGCGGCACGATAGTCGATTACGGCCCAGGATGTCATCAGCGCTGGCGTACGGGAACGCCGGTGGTCGCGTTGCCGATCGTGCGGCGCGACGGCGAACCGCACCTGACCGGCCTGTCCACGGCTGCCCCCGGCGCCTACGCCGAACAGGTGGTGGTGCAGGAATCGATGACCATGCCGATACCGAACGGCTTGTCCGCCGAGCACGCCGCTCTCACCGAACCCATGGCCGTGGCGTGGCACGCGGTGCGCAAGGGACAGGTAGGCAAGGGACAGACCGCTTTCGTCATCGGATGCGGCCCGATCGGGCTCGCGGTGATCACCATGTTGAAGGCCGCGGGCGTGCGCACGGTGGTCGCCAGCGATTTCTCTGCGCGCCGCCGCGAACTCGCGGGGGTGTGCGGGGCCGATATCGTCGTCGACCCGGCGGTCGAATCCCCGTGGGAGGCAGCGCCGAAGCGCGGCCGCGTCAACGGCGTCACCGATATCCTGGGTCTCGGCTTCGACACCATGGAGAAATTGCGCGCCATCCCGAAACTCCCGTGGTGGTACGCCTTCCGATTGGCCGGGAAACTGGATGCGGGCCCGAGGGGACCGGTGGTGTTCGAATGCGTCGGGGTGCCGGGCGTGATCGACCAGATCATCACCGCGGCACCGCCGCTGACCCGCGTCGTCGTCGTTGGCGTCTGTATGGAAACGGATCGGTTCCAGCCCGCCATGGCCGTCAACAAGGAGATCGAACTGCGGTTCGCCTTCGGTTACGACCCGGGCGAATTCCGCGACACCCTGCACCTGATCGCCGACGGCACGGTGAATCCGGCGCCGCTCATCACCGGCACCGTCGGCCTCGACGGCATCGATAACGCGTTCACCGTCCTCGGTGATCCGGGCGGGCACGCCAAAATCCTCATCGACCCGGCCAGCCGTGCGGTCACGCCTTAACGGTTTCTCCCTCCTGAAGGCAGGGGATTTCCAGCTCTCGGCCAGCCACGGCATCCCTACATATGCCCGGTCGCACCCATCGACCGGCGCAGCAACCCCGAACTCACCCGGGCAGTAGACCCAGCGTGCCCTCGGCACTGCGGGCTGCGGTGAGGCAGGCCGAGCGGGTGAACTGGTCGGCCAGCGGATGCCGGGCGCGCTCACGCCACGCGTGCACGGCGGCGACCGCCCGCGCGCGCAGCTGGGCGGGGGACGCGTCGGGCGGCAGGCCGAGGCGCAGATGCGCGGCGATTCCCGAGCCGCCTATCAGTCGCTGCAATTCGGCCAGATCCGCTGGCGGAAGGGTCAATTCATCGGTACGCAGCCGACCGAGCAGCCGTAATTCGGCAAAACCGTGCACATCGGCGAGCAGCGTGGCGACCCGAGGACGCAGCCGATCGGCGGCGGTACCCGGATAGGCGGCGAGCACACCGGACAGCGCCGACAGCGCCGAATGCGCCTTGAGCTGGTCGGCGCGCTGACCGAATTGCACGTCGAGGACCGAACGCAATTCGTCGACACCGCTGCGATCGGTCAATTCGGCGGCGAGAGTGGCCGAATCGCGGACACCGAGCCGAATCAGGGTCACCGCCATACGAATTCCGAACAGGCCGAAACGCTCCGCCAGTTGAGCGCGCGATTCCGGCGGAACGGGAAGCGCGATATCGGGACGGGCGAAACGATCCACCGACAGCATCGCCGCGGTGAGTTCGTCGACAGGAACACCCGCGAGGGCCTCGAATGCCGTGAACTCCTGCTGGCGCAGGGTCGCGGCGGCGAAAGCCAGCAGACCGGCGACCGGAATCACGGCCTGGCACAAGCCGGTTCGCTCCAGCTCCCCCGCGAACCGGACCGCCACATCGCGGGCCGAATGCAGGGCGTCGATGCGGCCCGCGCCGATCTCGTCGGCCCGGGAGACGACGCCGACCACACCGAGCGGACCCCCGCGCCCGGCGCGCGCGCCGATCCGTTCGAGAAAGGTGACGTCGGCGGCGTCCAGCCTGCGCAGCAGATAGACGACCGCGTCGGCGCCGGGCAGGGACAATCCGTCGTCGCGTCCGGAACGTTCGGCCTCCGGGGTGAGCAGGCGCGCGGTCCGCAGCGACACCTCTCTCGACAGCGACGAGGTGCCGGGCGTATCGATGATGGTGGTGGCGGCGAGCGTGGCCGAGGGCCACTCGACCTCGAGATGGTCCACCGCGCGTGGACCGGGAGCATTCCAGGTCAGGCGTTCCAGGTCGAAGGTCAGCCCGTGGGCGCCGCCGCCACGGCGTACAACGACATTCGCGGTGGCGCCGTCCGGGGCATACGCCGTGACGCTCGGGGTCGAACCGTGGCGATACCAGGTGACGACACGTGTGCACTCGGTGGCGTCGGTCGGCGCGATATCCTGCCCGACCAGCGCATTGAGCAGGGTCGATTTACCGGCCTTCAGCGAACCCGCCAACGCCACCCGCAACGGCTGGTCGAGCCGCCGCGCGCAGTCGTCCAGCAGCGCGCGCGGGCGCGGCTCGCGCGCGAACTCCCGCCGTGCGGCGCCGACCAGCCGATGCGCCTCGGCGACGACACCCGGCACGATCCTGGTCTCGCTGTTCACGGGGTTACCGTACCGACGCTACCTTCCGATGGTGCGGCAATCCCGGCTTGCATCGCGTCGGCGTATCGGCGCAACTCCGCGACCGCCCGCAACTGCTGTTCGAGAACCCGGCAGCGTTCGGTGCGCCTGGCCGTCTCCATGGTGGCCGCCTCCTGCGCCGCCCGCAGCGAATCATCGATCGAGCGCAGACTCCGCGCCGCCACGCCGCTGTAGTGATCGCGCAGCGCACGGTGGATGCGATGCAGGCGGTCCTTGGACTCCTTGCCTGCCTGGAACGCGACATCGTCGACGAAGCGACGCACCGCGGTCTTGGCCTCAGTACGCCTGCGTGTCAGCCGCGCCTGTTTATCGTCGCGGAATGCCTTACCGCCCACGATGACACCGGCCCCGAGGGATATCGGATTGAGCATGGCGAGTCCGGCGAAAGTCGTCGCGAGGCCGACCATGAGGACACCGCCGTAGGAACCACGCATCCCGACCAGCAGTTTGCTGGCGAAACCGATATCCGGTTCCAGATCACCGAGTGTGCCCGCGCCGACACGGGATTCGCCGCTGTCGTGCCCGGTGCGCACGTCGGGAAGTTCGACGGCGCCGACATCGGTGAAATGTTCGGCGACCCGCTCGGCCAGTAGGACGGCGCGCCGGTGGGTCCAGAGCAGATTGTCGCCGATCGCGGAGTCGACGGTGCCCGTCAACCATTCGGCGATACTGTCCCAGTTGCGGCCGGGATCGTTCTCGTCGATCCACTCCTCCCCGGTACGGGCGATACCGCGTAACCGATCCCGCAGGTCATGATCGACATCGCCCGCCAGATCGGTGATTCCGTCCGCGAGCGTCAATTGCCACGCCGCGGTACGTCGTTGCAGTTCCTCGGCCGAAGCGCGCGCGGCCTGCAATTCGCCGATCGCGGCGGCGCCCTGACGCGGATCGCGCAACGCGACCAGCTCACTGCCGAGCGCCAACGCCAGATGTTCCGCGGCGGAATGGATATCACGCGCGACCACGTTCCTGGTAGCGGCCTGATCGCGGGCGACCACCTGGTCACGCAGGAACTGATACAGCACACCGAATCCCGATTCGAGGCCGAGCTGCGCGTCCTGCAAGCGCAGCGCGTGCGCGCGCAACAGCGCCGACACCGCGATGATCGGCACATCGAGCTCGGCCGCACCCACATGCCGCAGATCCGCCTCGTGCACGCGCCGCCAATGCGGATACAGATCGGTCTTGGTGAGCAGCAACGCGACCGTCGGGCACAGTTCGCGGACCTGCCGTAAGAACGCGAGTTCCGGCTCGGTCAGTTCGGTGGACGCGTCGGAGAGCACGAGCACCGCGTCGGCGCCCTGGACCATGGCGAGTACCCCCGCCGCACCGGAACCTCCGTGCCCGCCGACTCCGGGGGTGTCGACCAGGACGATGCCATCGGACAGCAGTGGATTCGGTAGCTCCACCTCCCATCGCAGTATCCGGCGGCCCCCCGTGAGCGGCGACCGCGCGGTGACAGCGCCCAGTTCCTCGACAGGAACCTCGACGCGCGTCTCCGGCGCGCCCTGCTGCGGCCCCGCCAGCACGAGTTCGGCCCGCGCCCGCGGTCCGGGGCCGAGCAGCATCGGCGCTGTCGTCGTGGTGTCATCGCCCACCGGGCAGATATCGATATTGAGCAGAGCGTTGACGAACCGGCTCTTACCCTGGTGCGCCTGCCCCACGATGACGATGCGACGCCGCGGATCGCGGACCCGGTCCGCCGCCGCTTCCAGGCGGCCGACCAGATCGTCACGACCCGCGGCCCGCGCCGCAGCGATGGTGTCACCGAGCACCGACAGCAGCGGGACCGCGGGTGCGGCGGGCGAAGTGGTAGCGGGTGTCCCCATCGCGGTATCGACCCCTTCAGTGCAGGAAGGCGTCGGCGGACGGGTCGGCGATCACACCGGCGGAATCGACACCGGCATCGATATCACCGAACAATCCGGCGTCACCGCCGACCGAGGTGTCCAGACCCGAACCGAACGCGCCGGAAACATCCAGCGACGACCAGGTATTCGCGGTCGAAGACAACGCGCCCGAGGCCGACGAGCCGACACCGTCGCCGAAATCGGCCGAACCGTGCGCGCCCGACCCGAGCGAGCCGTACGCCTCCGCTCCGGCCGAACCACCCAGCCCGGCATCGGAATCCACCGCCCCGCCGACCTCGGACGTCAGCCCGCCGCTCAGATCGGCTCCGGTGCTGAGGCCACTGTCCACACCACCGGACAGACCGCCGCCGAAGCCGGTCGACAGACCCGTCTCCAACCCGGTGCCGACCTGCCCGGCCGCGCCGAAGGCTCCCCCGAGACCACTCGACACCGCGGCGCCCATGTCGCCCGCGTCGAGACCTCCGGAGAGTCCGGTATCCACACCGGCTCCGGCCTGCCCCGAGCCGCCGATCGCACCTGTCGCACCGCTCTCCAGACCGGCGCCGATGTCCACGCCTGCGCCGAGGCCCGCACCGATACCTGTCGCCACACTCGACTCCAGCCCCGAGGCAATCTGGGTACCCGCGCCAACGGCCCCACCGAGCCCGGCCTCCAGACCGGTGCCCGCCCCCGCGCCGAGCGCGCCGTTCAGTCCCGCACCCGCTCCCGCAGCGGTATCCAACGCGCCGTCGAGACTTCCGCCCAGGTCGGCAGCCGCGCCGATCGTGCCGTCGAAGGCACCGCCGAGACCGACGCCGAGACCCGCCGCCGCGCCAACCACGCTGTTCATGGCACCGTCGAGACCCGCACCCACCTCGGCCGCCGCTCCCACCGCGCCGTCGAGCGCGCCGTTCAGGCCGCCTCCCAGGTCGCCTCCCAGGTCGGCTGCCGCGCCGAGGGCTCCCTCCACCGCGCCGCTCGCACCCGCGCCCACCTCGGCCGCCGCGCTGTCGATGGCACCGCCGAGACCGACGCCGAGATCTGCGACACCGTCGAGTGCACCACCCGACCCGGTGTCGATATCGGCGTCCGCCGAACCACCGATGCCGAGCGCGCCGCCGAGGCTCGCGGACAGATCGGCGAGTGCGTTCAGACCAGCACCGACGCCAGCGCCGATCCCCCCGCCGATCCCCGCGCCGAGGTCGGCGCCGAGGTCGGCGCCAACCTGCAGACCCGCGCCGATGGCGGAATCGAGGCCGAGGCCGAGATCGAGGCCGGTATTTCCGTTCAGACTGATGTCGGCGCCGCTCTGCGCGTCGGCGCCGAGACCGATTCCCGCGTCGGCGGCGGCGACCGCACCGGCCGTCACGGCGGCGGCCGCGGCGGCATTCCCGCCGGCCGCGACGATCGCCGACAGTTGAGATCCGCCCGCGACCAGCGCGGATTCGGCCACCATCGGGGCGACCGCGGCGATATCCTCCGGTGTCACCGCCGTCAGACCCGCGGCGGCCAGGGCCTGTTCGGGGTTGGCGCAGTAGCCGAGCGCGGCCTCACGGTCGCGCAACAGGCCGAGGATGAACTCGAGAATCGCATTGGGTGTCATCGGAATCGTCTCCTGAGATCGGCGGACCTCTGCCATCCGCAGTAGTTGGAATGCATTTCACGCTAAGGACCGAACTCGTTACTGCGAAACGGGGCTCACCCCTATGACTCGTCGCGACAACCCATTAGGGACCGCCCCCGCATTAGGGGAATTTCCCCAAGGTTCCCCCACCATCGGTAACGGTTCCTCGCCAGCAACCGACAGATCTGATGCGTCGGCAAGGGCACTCGGCTTTCGCACCAGGACTGCACAGCAGCGACCATCGGACCCACTGAATTCTTCGAGCGAGGTTCACGAATGACAGAGCGTCTGGCGCTCGGCATCACTGTCGGGGCGTTGAATTCGGTCGCCGTGGCGACTTCGGAACGTATCGATGACGTCGAGGCGGGCCCCGCGTACGGGGGTACCGTCCTGTCCCGTCCGAGCGTGCCGCGCGCGGGCAAGGACGCCGCCGCGGCATTCGGGACGGGCGCGGGCCCGAGCGACGTGGCTTCGGGTGACATCGTGTTCGAGGGATTCCTCGATCGTGTCGGCGATCCGATCGATATGCTGGCCGAAGACGGTTCCACCCGCTCGGCGGCCGATCTGGTGGCGGCGGCCGTCACCTGCCTGGTGGACGAAACGATCTCCGCGACAACACAAACACCGGATGCGGTGATCGCCTGCCATCCGGCGTGGTGGTCACGCCATACCGTGGAGGTGCAGCGCGCCGCGCTCATCGCCGCCGAGCTGCCCGGGGTGACACTGGTCCCCGAGCCGACCGCCGCGATGCGCTGGCTCGAGATCACGCACGGGCGCCTCGATGAGGGCGCGGTCGTCGTCTACGATCTCGGCGCCACCGGCCTCACCATCTCGGTGATGCGCACGGGAGAGCAGTCCGGCCCGCTCGGGCCCCCGCTGCGAAGTACCGACATAGCCGGTGCCGAATTCGATCTGCTGACGATGCGCTACGTTCTGGCTAACGCACGGCGAGGAAATGACTTCGACCCGTTCGACCCGGCGGTCGAACGCGAATTATCTGATTTACGCGCCCGCTGCCGAAATGCGAAAGAAGCGCTTTCCATAAATACCGCGGCGGTTGTTCCCGTACGACTCGATCCCGCCTTTCCCGGCGGTCAGCAGATCCGTCTCGTCCGCGACGAGCTCGAGGAGCTCCTGCGCGGGCCACTTCTGGCCTCGCTCGATCTGATGCGCGACGCGGTGCATCGCGCTGGACTCGATCTCGCCGATATCGGCCGGGTTCTGCTCACCGGAGGCGGCGGCTCCATTCCCCTGGTCGCCGAGTTGATCTCGACGGAATTCGGACTTCCCGTCGTCGCGGCCCCCGAACCGGCGCAGACCAGCGCCCGTGGGGCCGCAGCACTGGCCGCCGACCTGATCGACACCGACCTGATCGACACCGAACTGATCGACACCGACCTGATCGACGCCCACCTGCTCGACACCCACCTGCTCGACACCGAGGTGGCGACCACACCGCGGCTACTCGTCACCGACGAGGCAACCGACGAGTTGCCCCGCACGACGCGACTCGCCCCGCCGGTCACCGATGTGAAGGCCGACGCGCTGCCCGCGTCGAGTCCGGCCGAGCGGATGACCGCGCGCCGCCGCGCCGCCATCGTCGCCGGCGCCGCACTCGTGATCGGTCTGCTCGGCGCGGGCACCGTCGCCATCGGCACCGGCCTCCCGTCAGGACCGAATCCGCCAGCGTCCCCTCAGCAGCCCGCCGCCACCGGTGAGCAGGCGTCCTCGGGGACTCCCTCTTCCCCCGACGGGACCGCGACGGCCCAACCCGCGGCCGATCCGGCCACCGCCGGTCCGCCACAACCGAATACCGCGGCGGGCAGGCCGGGATCTCCCGCGAGCACTGCCCCCGGCAGCAGCGCGGTCGCGGTGGTGAACGGCCAGAACGTCCCCACGCACGCCGTCACGGGCGAACCCGCCCCCGCGGCGTCTCCGGAGAACGGAGCGCCGCAGCAGCAACCGTCGCCACAACCACCAGCGCCACAACCACCAGCGCCGCAACAACAACCACCGCCGCAACCGGCTCCCCAGCCGCAACCGGCGACCCAGACCCCCGCACCGAATCCACAGCCCGCGCCCAAACCCCAGGCTCCGAGCCTGCCGACGGGTGCGCTGTCGGACGCCATCGACGGAGCAGGCGGCGCGGTAGGCACCATCCTGCAAGCGCCCGGCGAGATCCTCGGAGGCAACGGTGGCTGACATCGCGTTCGACACCATGCCCGATGCGCGAGATATCTTCCGCGAGCTGGATTCGGCGGTGCCGGAAACCGCCGCGGTGCTGATCCGCGGCCGTTCCGGCACCGGAAAGTCGACCCTGCTGTCGGCGGTCCGCGCCCGTTTGCGCGCCAGGGGTATCCCGCTGCGTGACACTATCGGCGCACCGATCCCGCCGCATCTCCCGGTCAGCGCGAGCACGAACGGCAGCGGCCCGCATCCGCACCAGCAGAACGGTTCTCGCCCGCGCCCCGCTCTCATCATCGACGATGCGCATACCCTGAGCCGGGCTGATCTCGAATCCCTGTGCGCGAATATCGAATCCGGCTCCTGCACGGTGGTGGTCGCGGCCCAGCCGCGCCCGCACGACGCCCGCCTACGCGCCCTCGCCGACGCCGTCGCGCGCCGTGGCCGCGTCGTCGATCTGCGCCCGCTGGGGGTTTCGGATATCACCCCCTTCGCCAGGGAACTGGGCATGGCGGTGCCGCGCGCGGTAGCCCAACACATCCATCAGCAGACCGGCGGTATCCGCGGCGGCGTTGTCGCGGCATTGACGGCGGCCTGCTCCGCCCGCCTCGACGCCGGGATACGCACCGTCGACGACGCCGTCTCCCAGTGGGCGCGTTCACTTCTGGACAATCTGGAACCGGATCTACTGGAGACGCTCGCCGTCGCCACCACCGGAACCGGGCTCGACTCGAGCGAACTCACCGAAGTACTCGGCGTCGATCCGCCTGCGGCCAAGCGACTCATCGACCGGGCGCGGGCTACCGCACTGGTCACCGACGCCGACCTGCTGCTCGCCCCCGCCGTCCCCGCGCTGCGCACCATCCTCGGCGATCGCCGATACCTCGCCGTCCAGCGCAAATTACTCGCCGCCCGACTGGACGCGGGACTGCTGCGCGACCAGACCGCGCTCGCGCTCGCCGAATCCGGCGTCCGCGACGAACGCCTGGCCGAATTCCTCTGCGCCGCGGCCGAGAACGCGGGAGCCGACGCCGTCCGCTGCTACGCGGCGGCCGTCGCCTCCGGCGCCGACCCGGACCGGATCGCACTGCGCTGGGCCGAAGCCGCGGCCCGCATCGGCGACGGCGAGACCGCCATGCGGCTGGCCGAGCCGGTGCTCGCCCGCTCCGAGGCGACCGGCGCGGAACTGGCCGCGGCGGTGCGAATCTGCGCCGGGGTGCTGACCCGGCGGGGTCTGGCCGGACGTGCGGCCCAACTGTATGCCTGGCTCGGCGCGCATCGCGTCGGACCCGATTGGGCGATCGGCGCGACCGTGCTCTATCTGACGGGCAATATCCGCGATGCCGAGGACTTGTCCGGATCGGCGGCGCAGTGGCCGCCGACCGAGGCGAATACGCAGGCCAGGTTGATCGCGAAGGCCCTCGGCGAAACCCTCACCAGTCCTGGCGGCGATTCCGCCGCCGCCGTGTCGACGCTGTTGCAGGCCGCCCACCTGGATGTTGTGGGCGCGGATCGATTCCTGCCGTGCACCGCGGTGTCGATCGCGACGCTGCTGTGCTTGAGCACCGGCGAACCCCGCCGGGCCGGCGAATCGCTGCTGCGCGCGACCGATAACGGGCTGCACAGCGAGCAACTCCGTGTACTGGCGGCCTGGGTGGCCATGCTCGGCGGTGACGAACAGAGCGCCGCGACCACCGTCGCCGCGCTGGACTGGGATTCGCTGGATATCCGCGACCGCCTGCTCGCCCACGGCGTCGCGGTCGGGCTGGCCCGCCGCAGCGGCGACCATCTCGCGCTCACCAGGGCGTGGCAGGCGGCTTTCCCACTCTTCGACGACGTGGACGCGGACCTGCTGACCCTGCTGCCCGTCGGCGAACTCTGGCTGGCCGGTATCCGGTTGCGCGACGAGCGGCGGATCGCGCCCATGGTCGACGCGTCGCTGTCACTGCTTCGGTCCGTGGACCAACCGCCGACCTGGGCCAACGCGTTCCACTGGTACGGCGTCCAAGCCGCGATCGCGCACAAGAGCCCTGACGAACTGCTGCCGCACGCCCACCTGCTCAAGGCGGCGGCGCAGGCGGGCGATCGGCACGCGGCGGTGCTGGCCGACGCGGGACGCACCTGGGTTTTCGTCCTGCGTGGCGAAGTCTCGGCCGCGCAGGTGGACACCGCCGTCACCGGATTGCGCGCGATCGGGCTGACCTGGGATGCCGCCCGCCTGGCCAGCGAGGCCGCGCTCGCCGCCGACGACGCGGCGACGGCCACCGCGCTGCTCAAACTCGCGCGCGCGATCCGCGCCGAATCCCGTCCGCAGGAATATTCGCCGCCGCCGCTCGCACCGAACGCGCGTGGACGCGCCGCCGGGAGCTCCGATCCGGCCGCCGACGGCGCCGCCATCCTCAGTGAACGTGAACGGGAGGTAGCCGAGTTGGTCCTGCTCGGGCTGACCTACCGTGAAATCGGAGCCCGCCTGTACATTTCCGCGAAAACCGTGGAACATCACGTCGCCCGCATACGGCGCCGAATCGGTGCCGGGTCACGTTCGGAGTTATTGTCGATGCTCCGCGCCATGGGACACGGATCGCTGCTCGTGTGATCACCGGCGCTGCCGGACGACGTCGAAGCGAGGAATTTGGGATGGCCACTGGGGTGGGCCTGCGGATCGCCGAGGACGAGTGCACGGCGGCGATCGTCACCGACGCCGGTGAGCTGAAGTACGTCGTCCGTACGTCGATCCTGCACATGGCCGATGACGGGGATACCGTCCTCGGCGGTGACGCGCCGCCCGGTTCTCATTCGATCACCGGATTCGTCGCCGCGGTGGGCAACCCCGCCGGACTCTCGGTCGACGACGGCGAGGCGTACCGCGCCGAGGATCTCTTCGCCACCGCGCTGTTCTGCCTCATCAACCAGACCACCGAATTCCTGAGCGGCCCCGCCGAGTTCTACGCGACGCATCCCGGGGCATGGTCCCCGGCCATTGTGCAGTCCTCGCGCGAGGCGCTGGACTATCTCGGTCTGCGTTCGGTGGTGCTGGTCAGCGAGGCCGACTTGCCCGCGATCGACACCGCCGAGCCCGGCAAATCCTTCGCCTACGACGCCGCCCGCGCGGCGCTGGCCGCCGTGCTGGCCACCCCGGCGGGCGCGACGCCGCCCGATCCGGGCAATTCCGAGAACTCGACGGTGAAGACCGACGTGATTCCGGCGGTCGCCACGGCGGGCGCGCAACTGCAGGCCTACTCCCAGGCCATACCGGCCGCCGCGCCGCCTGCCACCGAGGTGCTCACCGGTACCGCGCTCACCGATACCACGCCGCCCGCGGCGCCCCCCGCCCCCGCCACGCCGAATCAACGGCGCACGCCGCTGCTGATCGCGGTGGCCGTGCTGTTCGGCCTGGCACTGGGCGGGCTCGGGGTCGCTGTCCTCTTACGCGGTGAAGCCACGACCGAACCGCCCCCGGTGCGCGACCAGTCCGACCAGTCGACGACCGCCCCGCCGCCTCCTGCGCCGCAATCGGTCGCGCAGTTGCCGCCCGCCGAGCCGTCGATCGTCATCACCAGCTCCCTCGAACCCGAACCGCAGTCGACCCCACCACCGCCGGAACCGACGACGACCACGCCCGAACCGACGACGACCCCATCGAGCACCACCCCCAGTCGCACGACGGCCAGGCGTACGACGACACGCCCGTGGTTCCCGACTCCGCCCGCGTGGATGCCGACCGACTCGGATTGGACGCCACCCACGTTCACCGCAGAGATCCCACCTATCCGTTGATTTAGTGACGCCTGCCAACGGTTTGTGCCCTAAAGTGGTGCGCTGACCGGTGTTGCCGCGACTGCGCGCAACACCGGTGCGATGCTGGACGAGGACTGTGCGCCAACGGAATCTGCCCTGGCCCATAGATTTAGCTGGCACATCAGTGCCGACGAAGGGACTTCATGCGCAAGTTGGTGGCGCGTCGCGCCGCAGTCAAGGCAGCCTCGATCGGAGTCGCCACGACTGTTCTCCTCGCACCCTTGCTCGGTATCGGTACCGCTTCGGCGGAAGCACCGGAACAACTGCCCGCCGACTCATTGCCCGCCGAACTCGTCCAGGCGATCTCGCGCGACCTGAATCTCACGCCCCAGGAATATCTGGATCGTGCCGCCCGGGCGCAGGAGCTCGGACGCTACGCGCGCGATTTCCGTTCCCAGCGACCCGACACGTTCGCGGGCGCGTGGATCGGCGCCGACGGCAAACCCGTCGTCGCGGTCACCTCTCCCGACGCCGCGCGGATCGCCACGGCGGACGGCTACCAGACCAGGCTCGCCGCGGTGTCGGCGAACAACCTGGAACATTCGCTGACCCAGGTGAACCAGTGGATCGCGACGCTGCCGCGCGATCTGTCCGAGGCCATCAACTCGGTGGCCATCGACATCCTCAACAGCCAGCTCGTGCTCAGCATCGCCAACACCCCGGCGGGCCACGTGCTGAATCTGCCGACCCTGATCGCCAATGTGAAGGTCATCCTGTCGCCGGGCGGCGGCGGGCCGGTCGAGCGGCGTCCGATGGGCGGCGACACCTACATCAGCGCGCCGACGTCGCTGCACGACACCTCGCTCAGGGGCGTCGATGTCTGCTCGTTCGGCTTCAACAGCGTCGACGCGTCCGGTAACGCGCTGAATATCAGTGCCGGGCACTGCGATCCGAATCTGAGCAAGGGCAACCAGCGGGCCGCGGTGTACCTGCCGAATGTCAAGGACATTCCGAACAGCCCCGAGGTGGGCACCTTCGTCGCGGCGGAACTGGGCGGCCAGTCCGGGCTGGACTACTCGGTGATCCGGCTGAACGACCGCGCCGTCGGCGCGGGCATGGACCAGCCCTCGGTGCGCGGCGCCAACGGCACCACGCTCGCCATCACCGGCACCGCCGAACCGGTGACCGGCGCGCCCATCTGCAAGTCCGGGCAGTCGTCCACCTTCACCTGTGGTTTCGTGGTGGCGGATCGGGTCGAGACCCAGCTGTACACGTCCGAGGGTGAGAGCAAGACGGTGCGCGGATTCGCCAGCTCCGCCTGCACGCTCGGCGGCGACAGCGGCGGCGCGATCGTCACGGGCACGCTGGCGCTCGGCATCACCAGCGGTTCCAACGCGGCCGACGCCCCCAACTGCACCGAGGCGAACACCCAGCTCGCCCCCTACGGCGGCACCGCCTCGCTCGGCATCCCGATCCGCGCCATTCTCGCCGATATCGACGCGAATGCCGGTGGCGGAGTCGGGAGCGGAATCACCGTACGCACCAAACCGAACAACGAGTGACACAGAACACATGACGATCGCCGGGCCCGGGGTCGACCGAGTCCGTGTCCGGCATAACCGCACCTTGGGATGAGTAGTGATACCAGTCGCGAACCCATATAGTCTGGGCATGCTCTTGCTGCCACGTTTAGGCCAGTTCCGATCTGCTGTGCGACGGACCAGCGTCAAGAAGACAGTCGTCGCGGCCTCCGCGGCGATCATGCTGTTCGGACCGACAGCGGCAGTGGTGAACGCCGAACCGTCCGAAGCGCCGGGTCTGCCCGCGGAGTTGGTCGCTGCGGTCACGCGCGATCTGAAGATCTCCCCCGACGAGTACATGCGCCGCGCCGACCTGGCGCAGCAGATCGCCACCTTCGCCACCACCGCACAGCGTCAGTACCCGCAGGTTTTCGCGGGATCGTGGCTCGATGATTCGGGCAAGGCGATCGTGGCCGTTGCCCAGGGTCCCGGCGCCGACGAAGCCCACAAGGCCGCGCAATCGGCAGGTTTCGAGGTGCGCAACGTGGCCAAGAGCGAGGCCACGCTGCGCGGCGAGAAGACCGCGTTCGAGCGCTGGCTCGACGGCCAGCCCGAGGCGATTTCGACCCTGGTGCGCGGCGCCGTGGTCGACACCGTCAACAACAGCATCGCGGTCAGGGTCGACCAGGCGGGGCTGCCGCTGCCCGGCTTCATCGATCCGGCCCGGGTCATCGTGATGGCCCCTCCGATCGCGGGCGAGGAGCTCCCGCAGGCGAGTGAGATCGCGGGCGAGGTCAACAACGGCGCGCTCGCCGGTGGCGACGGCTTCGCCTCGGTGGCCGGTCGCAGCTCGCTGCGCTGCTCGTTGGGCTTCAACGGCACCGATCGCTCGGGCAATGTCGTCAACATCACCGCGGGCCATTGCAACCCCGATCTCGCCTCCGCGGGCACCGATCACGCCTCGGCCGTGCACGAACTGGTGAACGGCGAACGGATCGGCGGCCAGCTGGGCGTCTTCCAGAAGTCGGTGCTCGGGTCGCAGGACTACTCGATCGTGCGCATCAACGATCAGGTCAAGGATCGCTTCGCCAATAACGGCGTCCGGGTGAGCGGCGCTGCCCCGATCCTGATCGAGGGTGTCGCCACCCCCGTGGTCGGCGCTCCGGTGTGCAAATCGGGTACGCGAACCGGATTCAGCTGCGGTGTGATCAACGCCGTCGACCAGACCGTGCTCGTCGGCGACCGGGAACTCACCCAGAGCTTCTCCGCCAATATCTGCGCTCTGCCGGGTGACAGCGGCGGCGCGGTCGTGACCGGCCGGCTCGCCGTCGGCATCGCCAGCGCCTCGTCGGTGGCCGATTACCCGGTCTGCGCGATCCCGAATCTGATCGGAGCCCTCACCGGCGATGTGCCGCAGCTGTTCGCACAGCCGGTCAGCGTGGTGCTCTCGGACAATCCGGGGCTGCGAATCCGCACCAACTGACCCGTAGACGACAAAGGCCGGTAGCCGCGCTACCGGCCTTTTCGCTGTTCCACGGCAGGATTCCACTGCCCTTACGCGGCCCGAACGGCATGCGATCCGGTGCCGACCCGGCAACGGTGGGGCATTCTGGATCGCATGTGTTTGGTGTTGATCGGTTGGCGTGCGCACCCGGAGTACCGGCTGATCGTCGCGGCCAATCGGGACGAGTACTACACCCGGCCGACCGAGTCCATGCAGCGCTGGACCGAGGTGCCCGGCCTGCTGGCCGGTCGCGATATCGGCGCGCGCGGCAGATCCGAGGGGGACCCGCCCGGCACCTGGCTCGGTCTGAACGAGCGGGACGGCCGGTTCGCCGCGGTCACCAATGTGCGCAATCCGAACGACGAACGCGCCGACGCCCGCTCCCGGGGCGAGCTGCTCATGAACTTTCTGCGCGGCGCCGCCGATCGGAACCTCCCCGGCCCCGAAAAGTACGTTGTCGACGTCGCTGCGGGCCCGGACGACTACAACGGATACAACGTGGTGGTCTCTGATCTGGAACAGCTGTGGTGGCATTCCAACCGCAGCGCGGCCCCGCCCCGCGAACTGACGCCCGGCTTCCACGGCCTGTGCAACGGAACCTTCGCCACCTCGGCCCGCCCCGGCCCCGCGTCCGAACCGGAGGCGCCGCAGGCCATATGGCCGAAAGTGCGCCACGGCCTGGCCGGTCTGCGCAAGGTCGTCGAATCCGCACCGGATTCACTGGACGATTATTTCGACGTGCTGTCCGATCCGGTCCAGGCGCCCGACGAGTTGTTACCGCACACCGGGGTTCCGCTGGAGAACGAACGCGCGCTTTCGGCCAGATTCGTCGCGCATCCGGTGCACGGAACCAGGGCGAGCACGGTGCTACTCGTGCGCGAGAACGGGACATTCGAAATAGCGGAACGCTCCTTCGGCAGATTCGGCAATCCGCAAGGAGAGTCCGCGTTCCGCGGCACCGTGTCGTTCGATTAGCCGGCCATCGACAGACGGCCGGGCACAAATGCCGATCGGCCCGTCCCCAAGGGGGAACGGGCCGATCGGGCGGAGAGTGTTCGAGATTACTTGGGAGCCTCGACCGGAGCGGCAGGCTGAGCAGCAGGCTTCTTGTCGGACCACTGCGTGGTGTCCGCCTCGGCCTGCATGACGTTGATGAGCTCGACGCCCGCGGCGACCAGGGTCGGTCCGCCGATGGCGATGGTGCCGAGGATGCCGCCGACGCCGGCGCCGGTCACCAGACCCGGCACACAGCCCGCGACGATGGTGACGACGCAGCCGATGATCGCGCCGACAGCCGTACCGACGAAGCCGCCGATGGCGGTGCCGATGCCGAACTTGCTGGCGAAGTCGTTCTGCGCGCGCTGGTTCTCGGTGGCCGAGGCGATCGGCTGGGCGGAAACCGGCTTGGCGGCGACCGGAGTGTCGAGCCGCAGACCAGCGGGCTTCTCCGGGGTGACCTCGAGGACGGTGCCGTCCTTCTTGAGTTCCGACTTGACCGGAATCTCGGTACCCGCCGCGTCGAACTCCATCGGCAGGGTGATGACGACGTTGCCCTTGTCGTCCTTGACGTCGACGACGCTGACCTTCGGCGCCTCGGGTGTCGCGCCGTCCTTCTGGGTCAGCGCGAAAGTTCCCCCACGAAGTGTCGCGACGACGGTCTTGTCCACCAACTTGACGGAGTAGTTGATGCCTTGTTCAGCGGCGGGCGCCGGGGCGGGGTCGGCGTGCGATGTGCCGATACCCACGGTCATCGCGCCGATGACCAGCGTGGCCGCCGCGGTGGTCCTGCGGAGGTTCATTCGGTTTTCCAATCCATCATCAGAGTTGTCGCCACTCGTTTCCGCCACGCGAGAGCTCATTCAATCCGACAGGTGGTCGGCCCTATCGAATTCTCCCCGAGCAGTGTGAAAACGAGCACAGCAAACAGAACGAGCTGAGCCTAGTCGAATACGTCCCGAGATGCGAGATCCGTTACCCGCCAGTGATAGTAAGTGTGCCCTTACCGATCGAGGACATGCCCCCACACTTCACGGCGTCACTCCCCTGCGCGCACGCAGCATCCACGCGGCTTCCTGTGAGATTCCACACAGGTAAATTCCGGGTCAAGCCCCAGCGTACGGGGATAACGACTAAATTCCGATCGTACGATAGACCATGTTAGTTACTGGTGAGTAACTTACTGGCGGTTACGATACGACGCAACCGAGTCGGCGACCTCGCCGACCTCGACCACTCGTGTTGCCTCTAGAGAAAGGTCGCGACATGAATGCCCTGACACTGACGCTGGGCACGATTGGGGCGGCGCTCAGCCTCCTGTGTTGGGCGTCGTTCTTCGGCGGCGTCCGCAACATCGCGCGCACCATCATGGTCGGACAGTCGGCGCCGGATCGTTGGCGGCCGTTCTTCCCGCGCCTCAAGCAGATGTTGATCGAGTTCCTCGCCCACACTCGAATGAACAAATTCCGGACCGTCGGCTGGGCGCACTGGCTCGTGATGATCGGCTTCCTCGGCGGCTTCATCCTGTTCTTCGAGGCATACGGCCAGACTTTCGATCCCGAATTCCATTGGCCGATCTTCGGCGACTGGGCGATCTACCACCTGTGGGACGAGATCCTCGGCATCGGAACCGTGGTCGGCATCGTGACGCTGATCGTCATTCGCCAGTTGAACCACCCGCGGGTGCCCGAGCGTCTTTCGCGTTTCAGCGGTTCCAAGTTCGGTCCCGCGTACGTGATCGAGTCGATCGTCCTCATCGAGGGCCTCGGCATGATCCTGGTGAAGGCCGGCAAGATCGCCACCTACCACCACTCGAACGCGGCCACCGACTTCTTCACCATGCAGGTCGCGAAGATCCTGCCGGAGAGTGCGGTACTCGTCGCGGTCTTCGCCTTCGTCAAGCTGATGTCGGGCAGCCTGTTCCTGCTGCTGGTCGGCCGCAACCTCACGTGGGGTGTGGCATGGCACCGGTTCGCGGCGTTCCCGAACATCTACTTCAAGCGCGAGGACACCGGCGGTGTCGCGCTCGGCACCGCCAAGCCGATGATGTCGAACGGCAAGGCGCTCGACATGGAGAATGTCGACCCCGATACCGACACCCTCGGCGCGGGCAAGTTCGAGGATTTCTCCTGGAAGGGCATCCTCGACTTCACCACCTGTACCGAATGCGGTCGCTGCCAGTCGCAGTGCCCGGCCTGGAATACCGGCAAACCGCTTTCGCCGAAACTGCTGATCATGTCGCTGCGCGACCACGGTTACGCCAAGGCCCCGTATCTGCTCGCGGGCGGGCGCAAGGACGCGGGCGGCGACGAGATCGGTCTGGTGGACGCCGAAGGCAAACCCGACGAGGCGAAACTGGCCAAGATCTCCGAGGCCGCCCGCGCCGAGGCCGAGCGCCCGCTGGTCGGCGGCGAGGATATCGGCGGCATCATCGATCCCGAAGTGCTGTGGTCCTGCACCACCTGCGGCGCGTGCGTCGAGCAGTGCCCGGTCGATATCGAACATGTCGACCACATCATCGATATGCGCCGCTACCAGGTGCTGATCGAATCGGAGTTCCCGTCCGAGCTCGCCGGTCTGTTCAAGAACCTGGAGAACAAGGGCAATCCGTGGGGACAGAACTCCAAGGACCGGCTCAACTGGATCAACGAGATGGATTTCCAGATCCCGGTCTTCGGCAAGGACGCTGATTCCTTCGACGGGTACGAGTACCTGTTCTGGGTCGGTTGTGCGGGCGCGTACGAGGACCGGGCCAAGAAGACCACCAAAGCGGTCGCCGAACTCCTCGCCACCGCGGGCACCAAGTTCATGGTGCTCGGCGCGGAGGAGACCTGCACAGGCGACTCCGCGCGCCGCGCCGGTAACGAATTCCTGTTCCAGCAGCTCGCCGCGCAGAACATCGAGGTGCTGAATTCGGTTTTCGAGGGCGTCGAGCAGAGCAGGAAGAAGATCGTCGTCACCTGCGCACACTGCTTCAACGCGCTGAACAACGAATATCCGCAGGTGGGCGGCACCTACGAGGTGGTGCATCACACGCAGCTGCTCAACCGCCTGGTGCGGCAGAAGAAGCTGATTCCGGTCGCCTCGGTCACCCAGAACGTGACCTATCACGACCCGTGCTATCTCGGCCGTCACAACAAGGTCTACAACGCGCCGCGTGAACTGATGGCCGCGTCGGGCTCCACCCTGGTGGAGATGCCGCGCCACGGCGAACGCTCGATGTGCTGTGGTGCGGGCGGCGCGCGCATGTGGATGGAAGAACAACTCGGCAAACGCATCAATATCGACCGCGTCGACGAGGCACTGTCCACCTCGCCCCAGAAGATCGCCACCGGCTGCCCGTTCTGCCGCGTGATGCTCACCGACGGCGTCACCGCGCGCCAGGAGAAGGGCGAAGGCGAAGGCGTCGAGGTCGTCGACGTCGCCCAGCTCATGCTGGATTCGATCGAACGCGTCGAAGCGGCGACGCTCACCGAGAACCTCGTGGTCATCCAGGAGCCCAAGCCCGAAGCCGAGCCGGAACCGGCCGAAGCGGAACCTGTCGCCGAAGCGGTCGAGGCTCCTACGGCGGCGACAGCGACGACAGCGACGACAGCGGCCCCTGCGACGGCGGCCCCTGCGGCCAACGGCCTCGCGATGAAGGGCGGCGGCAAGGCTCCCGGCGGCGGGCTCGGTATGAAGGGCGGCGGCAAGGCCCCCGGCGGGCTCGGCATGAAAGGCGCGGCCAAAGCGCCCGGTGCGAAGGCCGAGGCGGCACCCGCCGAAGCCCCCGCGCCGGCCAAGGGTCTTGGCATGAAGGGCGCCGCGAAGGCGCCCGGCGGTGGGCTCGGGATGAAGGGTGCGGCCAAGGCACCCGGAGCCAAGGCTCCCGCCGCCGAATCCGCACCTGCCGAATCCGCGCAGGCGCCCGAGACTCCCGCCGCTGCGCCCGTCAAGGGTCTCGGGATGAAGGGTGGCGCCAAGGCGCCGGGTGGCGGGCTCGCCATGAAGGGCGCGGCCAAGGCTCCCGGCGCGAAAGCGCCTGCCGCCCCCGCGGAATCGGCTCCTACCGAATCCCCCGCACCGGAACCGGCTGCCGCCGAATCGGCTTCGTCACCCGCCGAGATCAAGCCGACGGTCGCCGCCAAGGGTCTTGCCATGAAGTCCGGGTTCAAGCGTCCCGGTCCGAAAGCACCCGGCGCGGCTGCCCCGGCTCCGGCCGAGCCCACCGCGGCACCGGCCGAACCCGCTCCCGCGGCCGATCCCGAACCGGAGAACTCCGTCGCGACAGCCGAGGCGACTCCAGAACAACCGGAGTCGAGCAACGGCACCCCGCCGGTCGCTCCGCCGACCGCCAAGCCCGGCGGTCTGGGATTCAAGTCCGGAGCCAAGGCGCCGGGTCGCAAGAACTGAGCGACAGATCCTAAGCGGCAGGTAACCAACACGGTTCGGCCCGGATTCGCATTGCGAATCCGGGCCGATCCGTTTTTCCGCCGATCCGTTTTCCCGCCGACCCGCGCCCCGCCCCGCCTCACCGCCCCGACCTGCTCCGTCGACGGCGTCCCGGCGCAGTCGATCTTGGAGTATTGACGTAATGAGAGAATGAAATGTAATATCTCTCATACACTCAAGGCGGGAAGCCGCAGGCTTCTGAATACATCGACACCTACCAGGTGCGTTCCGCCCTGCCGCACAGCGCCCGACGGTGACGCCGACGCACACGCAACGATCGATGAGGATCCGCGAATGACCGAACACGGTCTCGACCCGAATTCGCTGCTCGGCCGCTACCTCGGGGACCGGCGTTTCATCCTGGCGCTACCCCGCGCGGTGGGTTTGCAGATCCTGCACCCATCGATCGCCGCGGGTATCACCGCGCACACGTCGACGAGACTGTGGTACCACAAGCAACGCGCCGTCACGCAGATGATCCACCTCGCCTACGGCTCGAGGAGCCCGCGTGCGACGATTCGGTACGGGCACGAAATCGTCCACGGCCTCGACAGCAGAGGTAGGCGATACCACGCCCTCGACCCCAAATTGTTCTTCTTCCAGCACGCGACCTATGTCGACAGTCTGGTCACCGCGGTGGAGATGTTCGCGCACCCGCTCACAGACGCGGACAAGGAAACTCTCTACGGCCAGTGCCGCGACTGGTATGCGCGATACGGCATCTCGGCCCGTCATATGCCGGATACCTGGCCCGAATTCACCGAATACCTGGCCGATATGTGCGCTAACGAATTGGCGCCGAGCCCGGACAGCGACCGCCTCGCACCGGAACTGCTGCGCCCGGACGCCTGGCTGCCGAAGACCGTCCCGGATTTCGCGGTGCGAACGATGCTGCACGAGCGCACCCGTGAACTGCTCGGAGTTCCGCTTCGCCGGGGAGATCGCGCCGCGACGGCCGCCTACGCGACGATGGTGAAATCGGGGATGCGGGCGCTGCCGCCACGGGCACGCCATATCGCCGTAGCCAGGAACGCGTCCTAGACACGAGCGAGGGCCGCGACCTTTCCGGCCGCGGCCCTTCTCGTATCGGTAGGGATCAGGGCCTGGTCAGCGCCGCGTAGCGCGCGAGATGGTAATCGCTGGAACCGAATTCGCTCTCGATGACGGTCAGCCGCTTGAAATAGTGACCGATCGCCAATTCCTCCGTCATTCCCATCGCGCCGTGCAATTGAACGGCGTTCTGGCCGATGAATCGGGCCGCACGGGCGACGGTGACCTTCGCCGCCGAAATCGACCTCGCCCGGTCGGCCGGGGCCGCGCCGAGCGAGTGGATCGCGAGATAGACGGCCGCGATAGACTGTTCGAGTTCCATGTACATATCGACCATCCGGTGCTGCAACACCTGGAAGCTGCCGATCGGCACCCCGAACTGCTGACGCTGTTTGGCGTAGTCGATGGTGTCGGCGAGAACCTTTCGCATGCAGCCGACCGATTCCGCGGCGATCGCCGCGATGGCCTCGTCGGTCGTCGCGTCGATGACATCCCAGGCCGTGCCTTCGCCGCCGAGCAGCGCGTCGGCGGGCAGCCGCAGACCGGTGAAGGTCAGGTCGGATCCGACGCGGTCGTCGATCGTCCGGTAGGAGTGCGCCTCGACCCCCGCGGGCGGGCGAACCGCGTCGAATTCGGTGAGGAACAGCGAGATTCCGTCCCGGTCACGCCGCTGCCCGGCGGTGCGAGCCGCGATGATGAGATGCGTCGCCAGCGGCGCACTCGTCACCACGATCTTCGCGCCGTCGATCACCCACGAATCGCCGTCGCGACGAGCGGTGGTGCCGATATCGTGCGGGGTCTGGCCCGAGGTCGGTTCGAGTAGGGCGAAGGCGGTCCGCGCGTCGCCCGAAACGATCCGGCGCAGGACCTCCTCGGCCCGGTCGCCGCCGGACCGTTCGAGCAGACCCGCGCCGACGACGACCGTGTCCACGAACGGCTCGACGACCAGCGCCCGGCCGAGTTCCTCGGCGATGACCATCAATTCAACGGGTCCGCCGCCCATCCCGTCGACCCGTTCGGGCAGTGTCGCGCCGAGAATTCCCAGTTCGTCGGCGAAACCGCGCCACACCGACGGCTGCCAGCCCTCGGCGGATTTCGCGGCGGTGCGGCTCTTCTCCAGGTCGTATCGCGCGCCGAGGAATCCGGCGACCGCGTCGCGCAGGAGTTCCTGCTCCTTGGTGAGTGTGAAGTCCATCAGAGCCCCAATGCTGCCTTGGCGAGGATATTTCGCTGAATTTCGTTGCTGCCCGCGTAGATCGAACCCGCGCGATCGTTGAAATAGCGCAGTGGCGCGACCGCCTGCCATTCCGCGCCACTGCGGTAACCATCGGCGGGCGGGGTGAATTCGGTGACGGGGCCGCCGGGCGCGGTGGCGTGCGGCTGGTAGACCCGGCCGCGCGGTCCGGCCGCGATCAGCGCGAGTTCGGTGAGCTGCTGGCTCAATTCGGTCGCGATGACTTTGAGCATCGAGGATGCCGGGCCGGGATCTTTGCCCTGTGCCATCGCGGACACAGTCCGGTACTCCAGGATTTCGAGCACTTCGGTGCGAATCCTGGCGTCGGCCAGTCGCGCGGAGAAGGCCGGGTCGTCGATGAGCGGGTTACCGTCGGGGCCGGTCTGTTCCGCCGCGGCGTCGGCCAGCCCCTTGGCCATCGTCTGCAGCATCGGCGCGACCGCGCCGCCGCGCTCGTGGACGAGCAGATATTTCGCGACGGTCCAGCCGTGGTCGATCTGGCCGAGCACATTGCTCTTGGGCACCCGCACGTTGTCGAAGAAGACCTGGTTCTGTACTTCTTCGCCCGAGGTCATCACCAGCGGCCTGACCTCGATACCCGGCGTGGTCATATCGATGAGCAGGAAGGTGATGCCCTGCTGCTTCTTGCCCTCGCGCGAGGTGCGCACCAGACAGAAGATCCAGTTTGCCTCGGTCGCGTGGGTGGTCCAGATCTTGCTGCCGGTGCAGAGGAAATCGTCGCCGTCATCGACCGCGGCCATCGAGAGCGCGGCAAGGTCGGAACCGGCCTCCGGCTCCGAATATCCCTGGCAGAAGAAGATCTCGCCGGTCAGGATGCGCGGCAGATAGTAGCTCTTCTGCTCCGGCGTCCCGAAGGCGATGATGGCGGGGGCCACCATCTTGATACCCATCGGCGACAGCGTCGGCGCACCGGCGAGGGTCGATTCGCGGCCGAAGATGTAATGCTGGGTGAGGCTCCAGTCGCATCCACCGTGCTCGACCGGCCACGCGGGCGCGGCCCAGCCACGCTCGTGCAGACGGTGCTGCCATTCCATGCTGGCCTCGTGGTCCGGGTAGACGCTCGTCGCCAGCCGCCCCGCCCGCCGCAGCTCCGGCGTCAGCTTCGCGTCGAGGAAGGCGCGAACCTCGTCTCGGAAGGCCAGATCAGCCGCTGACCAGTCGTAATCCATCTGCCCTCCCGGAGGGGTATGCCACAGTGCACCGCTGTTGGCTACTCGCCAACATGACCCAATCTAAGACCGTCTCGCAGCGAAATCAAACTGAAGCCATACGCCCGCAGTTACCTCCGAGCAGCGACGACAGCGACTAACAGTCCTCGAAGAACGCCTTCGCGTAGCCAACGGACTGATAGGCGTAGTCATAGGCCCACCGCGAAATGGACAGACGCGGGGCGGGATCGACGAACAGCAGTTCACCCGACCAGCATTTCCCGAGGACGTAGCGGGCCCGCGAGATATGCGGGGTGAAGGTGACGACGATGACGCGCTGCCAGTTCTGCGCGCGGGCGCGGCGAGCCAATTCCCTGCCTTCGCCGCGGGTGGTACGCGGTGACGGATCGAAGCAGATCACCTCGAAGCTGTAGCCGCCATGGCAGATCCGGTTCATCCTCGTGCTGTACTCGTACGGATCGGAGAACAGCACGCGCGGGGCGTACCCCTCGCGGGCGAGGCGCAGGCCGAGTTGTTCGCGTCCGTCGTGGGCGCCGCCGAGAACAAGAATCGCGTCGGCGGGGGCGGGCCGGTCGGTCCGCGGGCGAACGTAGACCGGCCACAGCGCCGCGACCGCGACCGCGACCGTCACCAGGCCGCCGATGATCGTCACCGCGTACTTGCGCCCACACACCCCGTCGATGCTAGTGGCGATATGTTCGCGCAGGTCACGGCGATGTCCGGACGCACGTCGCCACCTGTACACCTGCTGTTGCGTTGACCCTTGCCTCGCTGACGCGGCGCGGCCACCGACGGGGCTTACCAATCGATTATGCGATGCACAGTCTTCGGAACCGGGTACCTCGGGGCCACGCATGCGGCGTGCATGGCCGAACTCGGACACGACGTTATCGGGGTGGATATCGACCCCGGCAAGGTGGCGAAATTGTCCGACGGAGTGGTGCCGTTCTACGAGCCGGGACTGGAGGGAGTGCTGCGGCGCAATCTGGACGCCGGCCGCCTGCGCTTCACCACTTCCTACGAAGAGGCCGCGGCCCACGCCGAGGTGCATTTCCTCGGCGTCGGCACTCCGCAGAAGAAGGGCGAATACGCCGCCGACCTCAAATACGTGCACGCCGTGGTGGATACACTCGCACCACTGCTCGAGCGCCCTTCGGTGATCGTCGGCAAGTCGACCGTGCCGGTGGGTACAGCCACGGCACTGGGCGAACGGGCCAGGGCGCTGGCATCGACCGAGGTCGAGGTGGCGTGGAATCCGGAATTCCTGCGTGAGGGGTTCGCGGTCAAGGACACCTTGCGCCCGGATCGCCTGGTACTCGGGGTGGATCGGACGCGCGCGGGCGCGGACCGCGTCGAGGAACTCGTGCGCGAGATCTACGCGGAGTTGATCGCCGCCGACGTCGCGTTCCTGCTGACCGATCTCGCCACAGCGGAATTGGTCAAGGTTTCGGCGAATGCCTTTCTGGCGACCAAGATTTCCTTCATCAACGCGGTCTCCGAGGTCTGCGAGGCGACCGGAGCCGACGTCACGATGCTGGCCGACGCGCTCGGCTACGACGAACGCATCGGTCGCCGTTTCCTCAACGCGGGCTTGGGTTTCGGCGGCGGCTGCCTACCGAAGGATATCCGCGCGTTCATGGCCCGCTCGGGCGAACTCGGCGCGAACCACGCCGTCGCCTTCCTGCGCGAGGTCGACAACATCAATATGCGACGCCGGACCAAGGTCGTCGATATGGCGACCCGAGCCTGCGGCGGATCACTGCTCGGCGCGAATGTCGCGGTGCTCGGGGCCGCCTTCAAACCCGAGTCCGACGATGTCCGCGATTCCCCCGCGCTGAATGTGGCGGGCATGATCCAGTTGCACGGCGCGGTCGTCACGGTGTACGACCCGAAGGCGCTGGAAAATTCCCGCCGCGTCTTCCCGACGCTGAACTATGCGACGTCGGTGACGGAGGCGTGCGATCGGGCCGACGCGGTGCTCGTGCTCACCGAATGGGACGAATTCACGGCCCTGCGGCCGCACGACCTGGATCGAGTTGTCCGTACGCGGTCCATCATCGACGGCCGCAACTGTCTCGATCGAGCCACCTGGCGAGATGCGGGATGGGTGTACGCGGGACTCGGCACACCGTAGAGTTGCCGACGACGAGAGCGACCGATCCGAGTCCGCCGAAGCACCCCCAGGCCGGGCCCGGCCACGTTGTGAACGGGCACAGGGAAGCGGGAGTGCCGCGGCAGACCAGGTATCGTCCGGTATGGGCCATCCGCCCTCAGCGGCGCGGGCTCGCTTGTCGTGAAGCGTGAAACGGGATGGGCAACTGATGAGTTCGGTACTGGGGATTTCGGTGGGGGCCGGCGCCATCCGTATGGCGCGACCGCACGCCGGGATTCTCCATGGGCAAGTCGAGCCGCACGCCTTCGATCTGCAGACCGTACCTGTGGTCGGCAACCGGGCCGAGGAGTTGGTCGCCGAGGCGGTCGGCGTCACGCTGGAATCCTCGCGCGATATCACCGCCACGGCGGTCGCCTACCGCAGTGAGCAGCAGGCCCATGCGATCCGCGCCGCGATGGCGAGCCAGCAGATCACCAATTACGAACTCATCCCCGAGGTCTTCGCCGCTCTCGAATTCGCCCAGTCCACGGGTGATATCCGCGGCATCTCCTCCCTGGTCGTCTACGACCTGGGCAGCTCGGGACTTTCGGTGAGCGTGGTCGACACCCAGACCCGTGAGGTGCGTCACACCGAACGCACCAGCGATATCAGCGGCGACTACCTGGATTCGCTGATCCGTGAACAGCAGATCGCGTCGGGGCGTATCGCGCATCCACCGGATCAGGCGGGCCTTGCGGTGCTCGACGCGCTGTGCCGCGAAGCCAAGGAGCAGCTGTCCACCAATACCGCCGTGGCGCTGCCGAGCGAACAGGGCCTGGTGTTACTGGCTCAGGAGAACTTCGAGGCGCTGATCATGCTGGCGATCGAATCGTCGGCCAGGATGGCGCGCGATGTGATCGTGCGTTCGGATCGCCCGGTGCACGGCGTTCTCGCCATCGGCGGCTGCGCCAGGATCCCGCTGATCGCGAAGGTGCTCGAACGCTGGATGGGCGTTCCGGTGATCGTCCCGGAGAGTCCGGAGACGGTCACCGCGCGCGGCGCCGCCCTGCTGGCCCGCCCGGTTCATGTGGCCGCGCCCGTCACGACGGCGATGAACGCGGGCGCGCCCTCGCCCGCCTGGCTGTCCACGCCGCCGAAGAAGGGCAGACAACGCAAGAACAGCCTCGATGACGATCTCGCGCACGATGATTGGGCGGGCCCGAATCAGGTGCAGGACTGGCCGCGCGCCGTGCGTGGCCGTGGACGCGACGAACTGCCTTCTGGCTGGTCGGCGGTGCGGCCCATACACGGTAAGCGCGAGGTGAGCGGCGCCGTGCTGACCGTCAGCGCACTGGCGGTGGTCGCGGCGATCGGACTCGGCCTCGGATACGGCCCGCAGGTGCTCGAACGGGATTCGCAGAGCAGCGAGGGTTCCACGTCCACCTCCCCGTCCAGCGTGCCGCGCACCACCACCCTCGATCCGCAGATCGCGGTCGCCCCGGCCACGACCACCGCGACCGAGGCGACGGTAGTCCAATCGCCGCGTCAACAGGCGACCACCGCCCCCGATACTCCGACGCAGGGCCCGAATACCTTCGTGGTTCCCGGACTCCCGCCGATCGTGGTGCCGACCATTCCCCCGGAACTCATCCCCCAGTCGCCACGCTGAGACGATCCGCCGTACCCCGCGGGATACGGGCCGGATCACCGCCTCGACTCAGTTCCTGGCGTGCCTGGCATGTCGCGAAGGCGGTGCCTGTACCACCGGTTTCGATCCGAACGGGCGCGCGAGCAACACCGCGATACCGGTGGTCAGCGGCACCGAAAGGGCAAGGGCGATACCGCCGACCGCCGATCGGGTGATCTCGATGGCGACCGCGTCGCCGGTCAGCACGTCGCGGATGGACCGTCCGGCGACACTGAACAGCAGCAACAGCGGCAGCGAGCCACCGGCGTAGGCGAGCACGAGGGTGTAGACCGTACTGGCGATATGGTCGCGGCCGACGCGCATCGTCGCGGCGAAAACCTCGCGCCGCGAAGCTGATCGATCGAGTGCGGCCAGTTCGAAGGCGGCCGAGGCCTGCGTGATGGTGACGTCGTTGAGGACACCGAGCGTGCCGATGATGAAGCCCGCCAGCAGCAGACCCGTGATACTGACGTGCTCGATGTAGGTGGCGACGTTGGTGTTCTGCTCTTCGGACAGACCGGTCAGATGCGTCACTTCGATTGCCAGCCAGGACAGTACGGCCGCCAACAGCATCGAAGTGAGCGTGCCGAGCAGTGCCGAACTGGTCCGCAGATTCACCCCGTGCGCCAGATACAGCACCACGTAGAGGATCACCGCGCCCGATACCAGCGCCACCGGAATCGCGGGTTTTCCGTCCAGCAGAGCGGGCAGCAGGAAGACCACGAGAACCGCGAAGGCGAATACGAGTCCGAGCAGCGCGCGCAGACCACGCCAGCGCGCCACCGCGATGATCACCACGATGAACGCGATGACGATCAGGGTCAGCGGCAATCCGCGCGAGTAGTCCTCGAAGGAGTACATGGGTGTGCCGTTCGGATCGGTCTGGCGGACCAGCCGAATCCGATCGCCCGCGCGCAGATCGGGTTGCCCTGGGCCGGGCGCGATTTCGAACAGCGTCTTGTTGCCCTTGTGCGGGCCCGAGTCGATGGTGATGAGGCTGCGCTGACAGATGTAGGCGTTGTTGCGCGGGGTCTCGGGCATATCGGTGAACACCTTGCCGAGCGAGGCGCTGCCGCACGGACCGACGTCCTGCACGACGACCGTGCCCGCTTCGGTCTGCACCGCTCCGCCGCCCGCGTTCTGCATCGGCAGCGGGATGTCGACGTGCTGGGTGCTCGGCCACAACGCGATGGCGGCGAGAACGACGACGACACCGATGACGGTGAGCAGACCGATCACCACGCGGGCGGCGTTGGCGCCTATCGCGAGCGGTTCGGAATGGTCGTGATGATGGTGATGATGATGATGGTGGTCGGTCACCGGGCTCCTACCTCGTCCGTCGTATGCCCTGGGCGCGTCCGCCCGGTGCCGAGCTTAAAGGATTTCATTTTCAAGATCGCCCTACAGCGCAGGGGAGCATACGAACCGGTGCGGAGACCGAGAGATTCGGGAGATCCGGGAGGGGGCGGCGGAGAGCAGGGGGATGTCTCCGCCGCCCGCAGGCCGGCGGCCCAGGGGGGTAGGCGGCCGAACCCGAGGCCAGGTTGTCCAGGGGGGGTAGACAACCCGACCGGGCACTCGAAGTGCCAAGAGCCACTGTACACAAAAGCCGAACTTTTGCGCTAGCCCATCTTCAAAACTCGCCTCTATCCCAACATTTAGTATGTTTCAGCGCCCGAAGCAGGGCGATTCGATTGCCAGGCGGGCGCTACGGGCTATTGCCGGTAGCTGGCGAGGAAGTTGCCGAACCGCTCGATCGCGACCGCGAGATCCCGCGCCCACGGCAAGGTGACGATGCGCAGATGATCGTGATCGGGCCAGTTGAAGCCGGTGCCCTGCACCATCAGGATCTTCTCCTGGAGCAGCAGATCCAGGATCAGCTTCGAATCGTCGTAGATCTCGTACACATTCGGATCCAGCCGGGGAAACGCGTACAGCGCGCCCTTGGGCTTCACACAGGAAACACCCGGGATCATATTCAGCCGTTCCCACGCCACATCGCGCTGCTCGAGCAGCCTGCCACCGGGCAGGATCAGATCCTCGATGCTCTGATGTCCACCGAGCGCCACCTGAATCGCGTGCTGGGCGGGCACATTCGGGCACAGCCGCGAGGAGGCGAGCAGATCGATACCCTCCAGGAACCCGGCCGCGTGATCCTTCGGCCCGGTGATGGCCAGCCATCCGGAACGGTAGCCCGCCACCCGGTACGCCTTGGACAGGCCGTTGAAGGTCAGGCACAGCAGATCCGGCGCCATGGTCGCCAGCGAGATGTGTTTGGCGTCGTCGTAGAGGATCTTGTCGTAGATCTCGTCGGCGAGCAGCAGCAGCTGATGTTTGCGGGCCACGTCCGCGATCTGCTGCAAGATCTCGGCGGAGTAGACCGCGCCGGTGGGGTTGTTCGGATTGATCACCAACAGCGCCTTGGTCTTGTCGGTGATCTTCGATTCGATATCGGCGATATCGGGCTGCCAGCCGCTGGACTCGTCGCACAGGTAGTGCACCGGAGTACCACCTGCCAGACTCGTCATCGCCGTCCACAGCGGGTAGTCCGGCGCCGGGATCAGCACCTCGTCACCATTGTCCAGCAGGGCCTGCATGGTGATGGTGATCAACTCGGAGACGCCGTTGCCCAGGTAGACGTTGTCCACGTCGAGCTCGGGGAAGCCCGGCACCAGTTCGTAGCGGGTGGCGATGGCGCGGCGCGCCGACAGGATGCCCTTCGATTCCGAGTAGCCCTGGGCATACGGAAGCGCGGCGATGATGTCGCGCATGATCACATCGGGCGCGTCGAACCCGAACGGGGCGGGATTGCCGATATTCAGCTTGAGGATGCGATGTCCCTCGGCCTCCAGCCGTGCCGCGTGTGCGTGTACCGGTCCACGGATCTCGTAGACGACGTTCTGCAGCTTCGTGGACTGCTCGAGGACACGCGGCGGGCGATGCGGTAGATGACTGGGGCTCACCCGTCCCATGGTGCCATCCCGCGCAACCGCGTTTTCGCACGCACACGGGGCCGCGGGTGGATCAGGCGAGGGAATTGCCCGGCGGGACGCCCTTCGCGGCGGTCGCGCCGCAGAACTCCTCGATGCGTTCGTCGAGGAAACGCGCCTCGGTCGCGTCGCGGAAATCCGGGGCGGCGATCCGGCGGCGCACGCCGATGAGCCGTTCCTCCAATTGGGCGATGCGTTTGTCCTCGTCCAGGCCGAGGACCGGGTACAGCGCCTCGGAGGCGCCGTCGAGACTGCCGTTGATCAGATGGGCGGCGGCGCAGTCCACCCGAGCCAGCGACTCGGCGCCGTAGGAGCGCTGTTCGGAGGGCCCGTTGGCATAGAGGTCGATGGCACGCCTCGTGGCGGCCAGCGCGGGTTCGGCCAGTCCGAGGTGGATGTAGGTGGCCCCCGCGTAGTACTGCGCCTTGGCGTCGTTGAAACCGAAGACGCCGCCGATCTCGTCGTGCAGATCATCGGTTTCGCAGACCTCGCGCGCGTCGTCGGCGGCCCTGACGCAGCGTTCGGTATCGCCCGCGCTGCCGATCTTGGACCAGATCCTGGCCTCGATATTGTGCAAGCGGACCTTCGCCGTCGCCGATTCGGCGAACTCCTGCCCGCTCTGGGCGAGCAGCACCGCACGCCGCGGTCGCTCGGACCAGTACTCGATGAGCGCGTGCATCCCCCTGGTCCACGCGCGCAGTCCGTTGTGACCGCAGAGTTCGGCATAGGCCCACGCGGCCCGCGCCTGCTCCCCCGCGGCGTCGTAGTAGCCGAGGTCGGTACTCGCGTTGGCGAGCAATCCGGACAGCGTGCCGGCCAGCAGATATAGGTGGCTGGTATCGGCGGGCCGCTGATGCCCCTCGAGCAGTCGGTACACCCGGCGGCGCACTCGCAGCATCTCCACCATCATCGGAACCGGGGGAATGCTCACGTAATCGTTCGCGATACGCAGCACGTCGGCGTCGAGTTGATCCAAAGTGGTGGCACCCACGTTGGTGCTCTCGGCCCGTCCGGCGTGTTCACTTGCCTCGTGGGCAGCGGCCATGATGAGATCCCTCTCCGAAATCGCTGCTAACGCATCGCCTCTCATCGCACCGGCGTCGATGAGAGCCAACAGGTCCGCTTCGCTCGAGTAATTGGCGCGCGCCCCGACGGCGGGACGCGAATCGGCTCCTGGCGCGGCCGTTCGTTCGGCCGACTGCTGATCGATCAGGGCCGCGAAACGTGCTCGCACAACGTCATCGGACCTGGCCAGGGAGGTGTCCAGCGCGGCTTGGTTGATGGGGCGCGGGTGCACCCGGACGCCACCCGCTTCCCATTTCGAGACCAGGCGTTCGTGCACTCCCAGGTGGGCCGCGAACTCCCTGATACTCATCCGCTTGGCATCGCGAAGGGCACGGGTCTCTCTACCTGACCATTGCCGGACCACGATGTCATCCCTTCCGACGAACTCCTCATCCCAGGGTACGAGCCCATTGTGTCTACTGCCACAGGTAATTCGGTGTTGCTATATGCACTGGCCTGTGCAGTAGACACTGGGTCGCGCGGCCGGGCGCGAGAGGCAGTGGAATGGCAGTGGAAGGCGGGCGTGCGGGCGACACCGTGTCACGCTCTCACGGGCGACCCTTGAAACAGGAGGCAAGGAGTTGGCCGTGAATATGGACAGACTCATGACAGTCGACGATTGGGTGGCCTTCTACCGAAACGAATTCGGGTTACCGGTGACCGAACGCGGCGGTTTCGTGATGCTACCCATCAGCGGCCGAGTCTGTGCCGTTCATCTGCCGACCGCCCGCGCCGAAAAGGTCAGGGCGGCACTGGAACAGCAGGGGACGAGGGGCCCTGTGCTGGCCAGGCAGATCCGATGGAGCTTCCTGGCGGAACCGGATTCCCGGCCGGGCGCGCAGGTATTGGAGGTACTGAACCGGCTGGATATCGGGATACCCGCCGTCGGCAGTGCCGTGATGTTGCCGACCGGCCTCGGTCGCCTGACCCGGGAAGGGTGCTCCTGGGTCAGCCCACCTGGCCGCGGTGGCACGCTCCCCCCGCTCTCCGCCGTCATCACGACGGCGCTGGCGGTGGGAGCGGGCGGCGGGGACTGAATGCGTCGTCGGTCCCCGCCACCGTCCGGCACCTCGCACGACCGATTGCGCCTCCGGGTCGATGGGGCGCAATCGGTCGGGTGCTACTGCGCCCCAACCCGACTCACGCTCAGCGCGATTCCACCGTCTGCACGACCTCGTCGGAAAGCGGGAAATTCATATACGACCGCGACGGGGTCGGCCCCCGCTGCCCCTGATATTTCGAGCCCGCCGCTGCGCTGCCATAGGGATGCTCAGCCGGACTGGTCAGCCGGAACAGGCAGAGCTGGCCGATCTTCATCCCCGGCCACAGCGTGATCGGCAGATTCGCCACATTGGACAGCTCCAGCGTGATGTGACCGCTGAACCCGGGATCGATGAACCCGGCGGTCGAATGCGTCAGCAGGCCGAGTCGGCCGAGACTCGACTTACCTTCCAACCGCCCCGCCAGATCATCGGGCAGTGAGCAGATCTCGAGGGTCGATCCGAGCACGAACTCGCCCGGATGCAGCACGAACGGCTCCCCCTCCGAGGGTTCGACCAGGCTGGTCAGCTCGTCCTGGCGCTGCGCCGGATCGATATGGGTGTAGCGGGAATTGTCGAAGACCCGGAACAGGCGGTCGAGGCGCACATCGATGCTCGACGGCTGGATGAGATTCTCCAGCAGCGGCTCGACCCCGAGACGCCCCGCGGCGATCTCCGCACGGATGTCACGATCGGATAGCAGCACGCGACGAGCCTAGCCTTCGCGCGACTCGACGGTTCGGCCACGTGCTGAAACATCGAGAACCTCGCCTCGCGAGCGCCTCGCACACCCCGATGATCGATGACGGGATACGGCACATTCCGAGTTCGGCCCAGCGTCTTCTCGGCATCCCTGATTCACGCCGGTGATCGCCGGGTAGGGACGGTATAGAGGGAACGGTGACCGACACACCCCCATCCACCGACACCACAGCAATTTCTCAGCATGGGGAGGAAAGGTTGGACAGGTGCCGCCCACTCCTGATCACGACCGGTCAACACGCCGCATTCCGACGCTCGCCCCCCTCGCGGTGCTGCTGGCGGCATTCATCACCGTGTTGACCCACGACGTTCAGCACGACAACGGCCTGACCGCCATCGATCCCGAGATCTCGGCATGGGCCATCGAACACCGCACCGCGACGCTCACCGCGACGGCACGCGTGGTGACCACCCTCGGCGACACACTCACCCTGACCATCATCACCGTGCTGGTGTGCGCGGGCCTGATATGGCGCGGGTGTCGACGCGACGCGACTCTCGTCGCACTGACCGCTGTGGGCGCATCGATACTCACGTTCGCCGGAAAACGACTGATCGGCAGATCCCGTCCACCCGCCGTCGACAGAATCGCCTTCGAGTCGAGCCTGTCCTACCCGTCCGGGCACAGTCTCGGCTCGATCGCGGTGATCGGAATCGTCGTCGTCGCGCTGGTGCCGAGGCTGCACCGGACCGCGGCACGACTAGCCGCGATCACGGCTGCCGTGGTTTTCGTTGTCGCGGTGGGGATTTCCCGGGTATACCTCGGGGTGCACTGGCCGACCGACGTACTCGGCGGATGGTCGATCGGTGCGCTCTGGATACTCGTCTGCCTCGGCGCGTACACCTACCTGAATCACCGATGGAGAGACCATCCGGTGAGAATTTCAGCGCCTCGCGATGGGGCGCTCACCAATGCGGGACCGCGCGAACCGAGTGCACGCGACGCCGAATCCTCTGATACCTGACCCTCGGCGACGACCACGGTGATTCACCCGTTCACGTCGCCGAAGCGTCGAACGCCTATGCGTCGCCGTCGACCGCCTGCGCGTGGAACGACCCGTCCTCCGCCCCGCTGAAAACGGGGTAGTGCATCGCGTTGTTATCCGCCGAGGCGTACACCTCGGGGGCGGCGGTTTCGTGACTGAACAGTCCGGGCACACGCCCATCTTCTTGACTCATCCTGAGCCTCCTTTGATCTGCGGCGAATAGCCGATCACGGCGTCCGCACCTGACCACCGGCCTGGGATATGCCCAAGCGCCGATGCTTCCTTCGCATGGTACGTCCACCGGGTGACACGAGTGTGGATCACTCGGCCCCCAAGGCCGAACCATACACCTCATTCTCCCAGCTAGAACCCCAGGGCGAATACTGTTTCCCGCCCACCGCTACTTCCGCGGGCACCCGAGCACGGTTCGGGATCTCGAAGCCGGACTGCTGTTCGGCCGCGTCGAGGGCCGATCGGCTGCCACTCACGCGTTGTTCTCCGACGTCGCGGCACGCACCGCACAGCGTACGGGACAGGGCGGGTCCGCGTCGGCTTCGGATGTATCGAGGGCACTATTCGAACCAGGTGGACCGAGAACACGCCGAACCTCCACCTACTTCGGGGCAAGGTAGGCGACCACCGCCAGAACTCGGCTCGGCACCGTCGACAACCACACTGAGACAGGCCGCGAAAAAGTGACCACAACCGAAAATAACGGAGCAGCAACCGAAGTCGGCGACGGTTACCAGATGTCGGCTCCGACGGCCCTTCACCAGCAGCGATCCCACATCACGGTCACGCACCGGCGCCAACACTTCACGCCCACCCATGTGGCACGACGCCGATGACCGACGGGTTTCACGAGGCACATACCCGCCGCAACCCGCGAGGCGATTATCTACGCCCGGCCACAACTGCCGGAGTGCGCGCGCGATCGGATGGTCCCCGCCTAAAACTGGGACGCGAAGTCGGCGGCCGCGAGCGGTGAAGTCGAATGATCTTGTCCACGTGTGCGCGGTCGAGTCGGTTCTGGCGCGCATCGTGGCGTTGCCGTGCAGTCGTCGGCGGGGAAAACACCCTGGCTCGATAGCCGGGTGATCTCGTCATCGGGACCGGCCGATCACGCTCACCCGGTGCAGAACTACTTTACCGATCAGAAGGCTGTTGCCGCCGGTGAGCCTCGCCGATCCGGGCTATTTGCTCGCTTTATCCAGCGGGCTTACAAACCCCGCTGACCGGAGGCGAACAGTGTGCCCTTTCCATCGGTCTCGAGCGGATTACTCGGGGCAGGTCGAATGGTAGTCGGATTCGTGTTCTGCTGGCGGCCGGCGGCCGAGCCGATACGGCAGCCGGGGTTATCGAACCAGCCGACCCCGGCTACACGAACTGAAACCAGCGCAATCGGTAGATATGCGGCGAAGAGGGGCACCTCGGCGATCAGTCGCGCACATCTTTATTCCGTTTTCCGGTAGCCGAACTCGATTCGGTTACCGGAAAACGGCGAACGCTGATCCCGGAGGGATCAGGGCAGGACCTGCGGAATGACATTCGGGGCGACCGCGCCGACGATCAAGCCGACCAGGGCACCCTGGAGCGCGGGGCCGAGGGCGCAGAGCGGGACGAGCGGAAGGCCGACGAGGGTGACGGCACAAACAACAACCCCGAGCGCGCCCCCGACAATCGCACCCGCCACAGCGCCATTAGCCAGCGGATCATGGTTGGCCGCATTCGGATCTGTGGCTATATCCTGCAGATCCGCAGCCGCGACCGACTGCTCGACATCCGAGGCGGTGGGCTGCGCGACGACCGGAGCCACCTGCGGAACCGCGACCGGCACCTCCGTAGCAGCAGCGATCTGCACGGCCGTGGCCGACTGCGGGGCGATGGCCGAGGTGTCGGCAGAAGCTGTTCCCGCGCCCACGAAGGTCACCGCGACCGCCAGCGGCAACGCCGCGATGAGTGCTTTACGACCGAATTTCCCGATAGTCCGACGCATGATTTTCCTATCCTCCCGACCCCCGCAGCACGCTGACTGATCAAGCGTGCGCAATGTTTTCGCGTTACGAATTGCAACGATCAAGTTCTATCCCATCCCGGTCGGCGAATCAACTCCCGGTGCCGCTATGCGCACACGGCGAGTCTTGTTCGACGACAACGTGATCGACTACACCGCGTGATTGCGCGAGCAGTTCCCGGCTCTCGTGGCAAACCCTCCACCAGACTGGGTGCCGACGAAGTGGTCGGAAGTTCCGGAATTCCCGCACAAGCGCAGCAACGAGGTCCTCCTACAGCACGGTCCGCGGCATCGAATCGGTGCTCGAATCAGTTGGCGCAGAACTTCATAGAGCAGTCCCATAGTGGTGCCATGTCCTGCGTAGCGCCGACTGTGTCGCCACGGTCGGCGTATTCCGGGGATGAACGCTGGTGCGCGGGGACGACCGAATCCTGATTGTGGCCGAACGAGACCCGAGCCTGCGGATTTCGGTGATTTGCCATGCCGCTGCGGTGGTTTCGCTGTACGCCGGGATCGTGACCCGCAATCGCACACCCGGATATCGCGCCCCTATCGGGTGATCATCGAGTAGTGCGGTGGAATCAGCGGCCCGCGCCACGTTGCGCCGGGAGACCGCTCGCGTGAAGATAAGCGCACGCATACGCCGGCCCGAACCGTCCCGGCTCGGTCACCGAAATCCGCTGCCAAGGCACTACAGCTGGGTAATCCGCTTCTGACCACCGAAGAACCGCAGGTCATCACCATCACCATGTTCGACGTGCCCTGCCGAGGGCCGGTGCAGCAATGGATCACCGAAAACCACATCACCACAACTGATTCGACCTGCGCAGACAGCGCGACCTTTCAACTGCGTCGGTTCGTGACAACGTTCGGAATTGCGAAACGAACCCTCGCATCTGCCCGGCGCCGGCACAGTGAATCATTCTCCGCGATGCCACATCAGTCAACATCGGCCTTCTGGTGCACCTCGACATCCGGCGCACCATTCGCAGCGAACCACCCCTGTAGCTCTGGCCCGTCCATCAAGTGTGGCGAATCGACACCGACATCGATCGGCCCGATGACCAGGCCAGCTGCCCCACGAACATCGCAATCCGCTAAACGCGCATCCGAGAATCTCGTTGTCTGGAAGCTGCAGTCGCGGAGGCTGGCCTGCCTCAGATCCGATCCGGAGAACGGTACTCGCTGCAACCGGGCGCCGCTGAGGTCTGCGCCCAGAAAGTCTGAATCGCTGATATCTGCTTTTTGCAGGTCAGCGCCGCACAACTTCGCGTGCCGAGCGCGACAATACTGGCCTTGAACCTTTCGGAGATCGGCACCACTCAGATCCGCCCCAGACAGTTGCGCCAGGCGGAGCCACGCGATGTCCAATTTCACCTGGCCTCGGTCGTCGTCATTCACAGAATCGTCGCGCGAGTTCAGGCAGATGACGCGACGCGGTGGCCATGTCTTCGGCATACGCCTTGAATTCCGCGCACCCGTCTGCGATCGACCGGCCGAGTGCCGATTCCACGAATCCGCGGTTACCGCCGATCAGGATGAACTCATCGACGGAGAACAGAACGGCGACCGCGAGATCGGGGGAGGCCACGACGACATCGAGGGGTGCGTGGTCCCATCGCCAGTCGTTCACGTCGGCCAGCGGCGTGAGCACCGCCTGATCCGAGTGCGCCGAGCCGAGGTCGGATGTTGTCGAGCAGTACACCTCGGGATATCCGTGCGCCGCGAACGCGGACAGGATCCGGGCTCCGGACGGATCAGTGATCAGGTCGGAGACCTCCTCGGCGGGCACCACGAATCGCCCCGGTACCGATGACCAGGTGTCGCTGAACTGCTGTTCGGACTCCAGCAGGTCGCTTCGAATACGGTCGGATTCCGTCGCGCTCAATTTCCGCACAGCTGTTATGTCTCCGCTCATGGGTTGTATCTGTACTTGCTCGCTTCGGTCCCCTTCTCCTGGATGGAAATAGTCGTTCTCCCATCCGACGAGCTACGCAGCGAGATATCGCTGCCATCGGGAAGACGTCCGACTTTGGTGCCGTTGGGGTACGTCGTGACTTCCCGCCCCTGCGTGAGGTGCTCGAAGTCCTTCTGCGCCTGTTCGGCTCCGCCGTCCTTGGATTTTATGATCGACTTCTTGTCCTTTTCCAGTGTGGAGCCCTCGTCGAGGTATTTTTCGCCGTCGGCGCGCGAGGACGCAGCGGGCTTGGGCGCGGGCTTGTCCTTGGGAGTGTTGGGCTTGTCCTTTTTCTTGAGGTCCCTGATTCGTTGAAGCTCTGTCTTGACACGCTTCAGGTCCTTGGAGGCCTTGACGCCCTCGGAGAGCTTCTTGGCGATCTGAGGTGCCGGAACTTTCTCGGACAGTGACCCAAAGTAGAATTTGGGTAACTGAACGGAGTTCCGGGAAACAGCGGCACGTGAGGTGGTCGAGAAGTCTCGAACGGTCGCCGATGTCGCACGCGATTGCGGGGTAACTGATCAGACGATCCGGAACTGGGTGAAAAAATTTCAGCGCACTCATTCGACGGGCACGGGCTTGTCGTTGCCGGAACGTGCCCGGTTGAAGGAAAGCCAACGTCAGCGGGACATTCTGATTCCGCTGCTCCTGCTCTCGGCGGCCGGAGCCGCGCTACGCGCGTTCGGGAACTTCACCGACACAACCACACTCGGGATGGCACCGCTGTTCGCGGGGCTCGCCGCTGGGCTACTTCTCCAGTGCCATCTGCTCCGCCGAGCCGCTCGCGCATGAGGGTGTTCGCGGCGCACAGCCTCGGAACGCCGCAGCGCCCTGCTGGGCGGTGTATTTAGTCCGATTCGGGTGAAAGAGTTTGTCCGCTTTCCGCCGATGGTGGTGTCGCCGAGCAGATTGGCCGCCGCGGCGTTTGTGCTGTCGCGGACGGGGCACCGCGGCTTGCACGTTACGGCGAGTGATGTCGGGTTCGATCACCGCAACCCTCGGGCTCGTGGGTCAGGGGTGTGCGAGGTTGCGCTCTGGTCATGCTGGGTGATCGCTTTGTTGGGCATGAGCTTTGCCGCGTTGACAGTCTCAACGATCCCAACGGTGTTAATCTCCTTCGATCTCTGCCCTGAACTGGTTTGTCAGACTGTCCGGATCGTCGAGGACTGTATCTAGATTGCCACGAAGTTCTGTGCGGAGATCGGGTAGCTCCGGCGCTTGGTACGCGGGGCAGTCCATGAATTCTGTGACTTCTTTGACGGTCGCTGTCCACCATTTCAACGTGCCTTTGGCTTGTTTCTGCTCTTGGCGGTCGGAGAGCGCATCCTTCCAGACGCGCCGCACCCAGATCACCGAGGCGCGCAACCGCGTCGGCCTGACCGACCTGCCGATGAACCCGCACACCTACCGCAAGACAGTCGGCACCGAGATGGGCCGCAAGGACATCGAGAAGGCCGCGGCACAGCTGGGCCACGCCAGCAGCACCACGACCCGGCGCCACTACGTCGAGCCCGCCCACGAAGGCCCCGACACTCGCGAGTACCTGGAGGACTTCGCCGAGGTCTGATGAATTTAGAGAGTAAATTGAGACCTGGGCCTGATTCAGGCCCAGGTCTGACCTCGGACCAGCGGACTTGCCCCGCATAGTGCCTGGCCTGCTAGGCTGACGGTCGCGCTCACGCGCATGCCGATGTAGTTCAATGGTAGAACTTCTGCTTCTGCCCCAACATGATTCGGCTCTCTGCGGGCATATCCGATTAGCTACTCCTGCCAGCAAGTATGCTTGAGAGCTATCAGAGATTGAATGACTCTGAATCGCATCTGATTCAGGTAGATTCGCCTGAAAATATAGAGTAAATAAGGACCTCCGGGTCTGCGGCGCTGCGCGCCCAGGTGGGCACCGAGAGGCACACCTCTTGACTGCGACACTAGAGACAGGTGGGTTGCCAAATGACCTTCACGTTGGAGTGGCAATGCGATCTCGAGAGGGGTTTCAAGTCCGACCGATCCGTGATCGGACTTGCCCTCAAGAGCGAGATCATGGGGCGGCCGGTCCAAGTGCTGTTTCCCGCCACTCCCGAAGGCGAGCGGACAGGAGCGTTGCGGCCTCCGCAGGATAAGCGCGGCAGGACATACGACGAGCCCGGCCTGTGGGGCGTCTTCGAGAGTGACATCGGCACCCAACCCGCAACTGCCGTCGTCCGCCGTGTGCTGCTCCAAGGCCAAGCGGAAAGCGAAGCCGAGACCGCCATCGAGGAAATTCTCGCCGCAACTGCGGAATGGGCGGAACGCTTCCTGACTTGGATTGAGATCTATACCGGCCAGTGCGTATCCGACATCGGCCATCGCCCGCCAAACATCATTCACAACCGGTGGATGCCTTTCAACATCAGCGATGAGCCTCCGACACACCTCCATGCTTTCAGCCCGATGAAGCTGGTGTGTGCGAACACTAGCGGCCCTGCATCGAAGGAACTGGTGGGTGCCGCTCTGGATGAGGCGGCCTCACAGCACGATCCAGAGCTAGCATGGATTCTGATCCGGGATGCCCGCTCGTTGCGCTTCGTCAACCAACATCGCCGGTCGGTTGTAGACGCTGGCGCGGCAGCCGAAATCGCGATCAAGAACATCTTGATGAAGGCGATCCCTGCCGCCCCGCCCGATATCACACTCGGTTCAGCCGCGGGCAGACTTGAAAAAGCCGGTTATCAGCTTCCGCTGGACTTCTGGACCGCCCTCCATCAGGTACGGAACGACGTTGTGCACATGAACCCGGCTGCTTCTACGGTCGGTGCACCGGAAAGCAATCAGGCGATCGAGATCGCGACTGCTCTCGTGGAAACTGCGTGGCCGCTTCGGCAGCCCCACCTGAAACTCTGGTGAATTGCGAATTAGGATTTGAGCCTGTGAACTCTGGGGTATCGCATACCACGATGCAGCCACCTTCGCCTAGCTTCGGATCTATACCGCTACCAGGGATGATGCCTCTCGTCGTGATGCGTGGGTATTCGTCTGCATTCGGGTGCTTTCGGGACAAAGAGGAGATTTAAGGCCCCCTAGATATGTTGTCTCCGTTGCCCTTCCGTCCAGAGAGTAGCAAACCACACATGTCGGGATGCAGCGGTGGCGAGGTCGCCGGGTGTTTGGGTAGGCGGTGGTGCAGGGATGAGACGAGCGGCGGCGCAGGACCGTTGCTCAGACGACGCAGCTAGGGAGAGCTTCGGTCATTGTGTTTCGCCCAGAGGGTGAGTGCAGTTTCCCGCCCCGAACCGGTCTGGGCGAGAGGAATCTTCACGAAAATATGATGCTCCTCTCCGTTGGCGTCGGTCAGCACGAGATCAGGTCGCTCGGGGAGATCCACTCCTACGGAGAGCTCGGCTGACTGGAGGATGCGTGCACGAGACGATTTTTCTATGGATTCTCCGAATGCGTCACCTTCACGGGGTGTGGCACCAGCGATCCGTTTGATAACCCGAACGATCGCTGTCGACGACCTCAAGTAGACCTTCAGGCGTGTTGAGAGAGCAGGTGTCGCTCGGACGATACGTGCGGTGCGCGCTGCACCCCAAAGCAGCAGTGGCATGGAGAAGCGTAGGGGCCAGACCAGTCGGGTGATCGGCCGGTCCTTGTGGCGCTCAAGGATGTCGTCCATCTCCGGAAGCCATTCATCGTCGTGGAGGCTCTCTCTGAGGTCGGCGGGCAGGCGCCGCCGGGCAAGACGAAGGATCGTGTAACCCGCGTGGTCTATCCGGCCTTCGACCTCTTTGCTCAGCAACGAGACCAGCACCTTGCCCATGACCAGAGCTGTCAGCGAGCCGCTGACCAGCAGTGTCGCACCAAGGACGCTCACCAAGCTCCTCCCGTCGCGGGCTTCGAGCCGAAATCCCACACCGGCGGCTTGAACCGCTCACTGAGGAGGTCGAGTTCGCACACCGCGGCACGCGCACCCGCGGCGGTGAGTGTGTAGTACTTGCGGGGTCGCCGTCCCTCCTTCGAGGGGTCGATCTCCTCGAACCGGCCGACGATCCATTCCGCCTTTTCCAGGCGGGCCAGGATCGGGTACAGCGAGCCACTGGAGAGTCCGCACCGCTGCATCAGGTCGAAACCGTACTGATGTTCGGTCGGAGCTTCCAGGAACTCGCGAAGCACGCTGGCGACCGAAGTCGTCATCCGTATCTTGTCGGGCATGACGGAAGTCTACATAGGGGGAGTGGCGGATATCTATATAGGGTGGTGGCTGTCGCAGTCCCCTCGACGACCCTGAGCGATGATTGCCGCCGCGCGCATTCGCGAGAACCCGTCGGGTCAACTCGCGTACGACAGCCTCCTGTCTGGGCCACCGAGCCTTAAGTTCGGTCAACCAGCCGTGGGATCGATTGAACCTGAACAAATCACGACGGACTCAGTTCCGAGGTCTTGTCATGGGGGCGCTTACTGCGACACTGCCCGCGACAACACGACAATGTCATTTCCGATCCCGAGAACAAGTTTGTCTTGAAAGACGCCAATCGCTGGCGTCGGCGACACAGGACATTCGATCATTGCCATCAGCGATTGCGTCGCAAGGTCCCAGATCCGCACTGTCGTTTCTAGGCCAGTTACGACTGCGACGGCTCGACCTTCGATGCTGGTACAAGCCACCGCAGACACCGGGTCGGCTCGGCCGGGGAGGACGGCGAATTGGGTGCCCGTCGTCAGGTCCCACACCCGCACCGTCGCGTCCTCGCTGCCAGTAACCGCGACAGGGCGACCATCAACATTGGTGCACGCCAACGCAAACACCCGGTTGGTCGACCCGACGAAGTTGGTGAGTTGGGTGCCCGTCGTCAGGTCCCACACCCGCACCGTCGCGTCCTCGCTACCAGTGGCCGCGACAGGGCGACCGTCGATACTGGTGCACGCCACCCCAGACACCGCATCGGTGTGGCCGGTCAGGACGGCGAGTTGGGCTCCGGACGTCAGGTCCCACACCCGCGCCGTCCCATCCCGACTGCCTGTGACGGCCACGGGGCTACCGTCAATGCTGGTACACGCCACCGCAGACACCCGGTTAGCGTGGCCGTTTAGGGTGGCTCTATGGGTGCCGGTCGTCAGGTCCCACACCCGCGCCGTCCCATCCCAACTGCCTGTGACGGCCACGGGGCTACCGTCAATGCTGGTACACGCCACCGCAGACACCCGGTTAGCGCGGTTGGTGAGGGTGGCTCTATGGGTGCCGGTGGTCAGGTCCCACACGCGTAATGTCTCGTCGTAAGCGGCTGTGACCGCGACTGGGCGGGCATCACCGCGAGTGCACGCCACCGCAGAGACCCGGTGGCTGTGGCCAACTAGGGCGGCACGGTGAGCGGGGTGGGCTTGGCCGCCGGTGGCCCACCTGACCTGCCATTCCAGTCCATGATTGAGATCACGCAGTTGGTCGGTGGCTGCAAAGCGTGCGGCGTCGATGGCCAGGATCTGGCGGCGCTGTGTAGGTGGCAGGGCCTGGTGCTGGCGGGCGGAGTGACGGTAGATCGCTTGGGTCATTCGCGCGGTGTCGGAACGTGCCTGATTTAGCGTGTCGAGCAGTGAGGTGGGTTCGGCGTTGACGAGGTAGTCCATGTCGGCGACCAGTTCGTCTACGAGTCCGGCGTGGATGGCGTGAGCGGCCAAGTGGTGCAGAGTATATGGGTGGGAGCGGGACCAGTCGCGACCGCCGTTGGCCTTCACCGGGACACGCTCGGAAAGTACCCGACAAATAGTCGTGTGAACGTCTTGATCATCAAGATCCCTGGTGAGGAATGCAGCGAGGGCGGGGTGATATAGGCGGTAGGCGGAGCGGCCGTTCTCGGTGGCCTCGACGACGTATGAGCCCGCAGTCCGGCGCAGCCACATAATGTCGTCGTCGCTGCACGCCTCACCTGCGATGCGCGCCGCTAGTGGTGCCCACAGGTCTTCCCAGGGCAGGCCCTGGCCTTGGGCGAAAGCCAACGGACGCAGAAGATCACAGGCACGATCGGCGTCGTTACCAAGACGGGAGCGCAGGTCAAGGTGCATGGCGTCGCCGGGGATTTTCGGCAGCCTCGCGCGCCATGCGGGGTCGTTCGGGTCGGGGATGGTGGTCTCGGTGGCGACGGTCGCGGCGACTATGCGGGCGACCAGGAACGACGGGTCAGCCTTCTCGGCGATGGCCTTAGCGATATCGCGGATCAGGTCCGGTGGGGCCTTGGTGTAGATGTCGCCTTCGAGTAGGCCGCGTGCGGCGTAGGCGGCCAACGCGGCAGGGTCGGCGTAGCGGGTGGCGTCGAGATCGATCGAACGGGCGCGGTCGGTGCCGAGCAGGGGCAGCAGGTACGGGCGGGTTCCGATGAGCAGGCGCAGGTGTCGGTTGGCGTGGTCGAGTAAGGGGCGCAGCAGTTTCCGGCACAGCTGTTCGGGGTCGTCTGCCTCGTCGAGGCCGTCGATCAACACCGTGAGCGTGCGGTCACGGGTCGCGAGGGCTGCGGCGAGTCCACCGGTAGTGGTGGCGGTCAGCTTCGCGGCGGCGGCGATTCCGCCGCGCACCTGGTCGACGGTGAGGTTCTGGGCGTAGATCGCGACATCGACCGCACCGCGCGCGGGGATCGCGGCGGACGGCAAGCCGAGCGCGTCGAGGGGGACGATGCGGCGGTACTCGGGGTGGGTGAGCGTCCTGATCAGCCCGAGGACAGCGGTCTTTCCCGAACCGGGGTCACCTGTCACCGCGAGCAGCGGCCGGGTGGTGTCAGGGTGGGTGAGCCAGGTGGTGATATCGCTGAGCGCGGTGCGCCTGCCGCAGAACCACCAGCCCCTGTCGCCCTGATTTCCCATGGCGCGCACCAACAGTCGTTTACGGAATTCGGTGTCGCGGCGTTCGGAGTGGACCGCCCACTCGTCGGCCCGTTGAATCGCCAGATCCACCTCGATCAGGCGCGGATCCCATCGTGGGTTCGGCAGGAACGGCGGTGTCGCTCCGCTCACCCGCACGCGGGTCTGTTCGATGTCCTGGCCATAGATGCGGTCGGAGTTCTCGCTGATCGCGGTGATCACGGCGTCCAAGGCCAGGGTCTCGGGGCCGTAGCCCGCTGTCGCGAGGGAATCGACGGCGTCGACCAGCTGGCGCGGAAACTCTCCGGCCTGCGCCCACTGCGTCGGCTGCGCGGAACTGATCACAATGATGCCGGTGCCGGTGTCCGCACCCCAATGCCTCGTATAACGCCGCAGCGCCTCCTCGGCGAAATCGACAGCACCCTGACCGGAGAAGCAGGTATCGAGAATGAGCAACAACCGTCGCACCTTGGTGCCGAGTAGCATCTGCCGGGCCAGCTCGGCTGTCGGGACTGCCGCCGCGATATCGGTCGGATCGATGTCGGAGGCTATCAGCATGTGATCGCCCCTGTCGCCGACGCGTTCGGCGTGGCCGGTGAAATACACGGTGATCAGATCGTCGGGACGACGGTCGGGAGATATACAAAATTTGCGTAGTTCTCGAAGTAGTTGGGTGGAGGTCGGGTTCGCGCCGATCGTATCCACGAGGGTGTAGCCGAAGCGGCCGGTGAACAACTCGATCATCGCGGCGCGCGCCCGCTCGAGGCCAGGGCGGTCCCAGTGTGGTGCCTCGGTGTGAGACTCGACTGCCACGGCGATAAGAAACCGCCGCGGGTCATTCGTGTCAGATTCTAGTGGTTGCGGCGGTCGTGCATCCGGTCTCTTCAATTCGTTGGCTCGCTGCGCCGCCAGATCCGGCTCTTGGATGTCGGACACGGCCTTTGAGGCTTCACTGTGTAGAGGTAGCTGCGGCCGTGGGTTGACCGACGTGTGGCGCTGTTCGGGTCGGTCGACTGTTCTGCCGATGGTTTCCGCGAGTTCTTGGTAGGGGCCGCCGAGGCCGCTCAGGACCGCGACGACTACCTGGGCGAAGGGATGCCGGTCAGGTGAGGGCGCGTGTTGGCGCGTCTCTGGCACGAGAGTGCGAAAGTCGAGGTCGCCTCCGAACGGTTCGGCTTCGGTGGTGGTGTGGTGGGCCAGTAGGTCCAGGACGCGGAAGGCGTCGGCGCGTGGCAGGTTCGCGAGTAGCTCTTCGCGGACGGTGGGTTCGTCTGGTGATCCTGTGGCGAAGTCGTAGATGATCTGATCGGGTTCATCGTGCGCCATACCGGGGACTGTGATCAGCAGGCCAGACAGGAATACTTCGGCGAGGTCCGCTGGGGTGGAGTCCGGGACCAGTTCTTGCTGGACCAGTCGCATCACGGGGACCGTGAGCGGAGCGGCGGATAGGAACGCCGCGAGCGTGTATGCCGTGGGTGAGGCGGTGAGGCGGAACCGTTTGACGAGTTCTACAGCTGACGTGGGTTTTGGTCCAGCTGCGGGGTGGCGTGTGTCAAGTGCCTGTGGTCTGGGCAGGGGTACGGCCAGCATCGATTGCCCTGCCGTCCGGTCCCCGGCGACCGCGGCTGCCCATTGGTTGACCCGTATCGGATCGAGGCCGACCATCGGGATCAGGTGCTGTCCGTTGTCATTCGCTCGCAGGCGTGGGTGTTTGGCTCGTCCGTGGAGCAGTCCACTGTGTTGTGGTGAGGCGTGCATCGAGACGGGTACGGCTAACAAGCCGGTGCGATGCCAAAGCCGTTCCGGCAGGACGTTCAGCACCATGAGTGGGCTGACGTTCGCCCACCCGAGCATCGTGTTCCCCATTGCCGTGCTCTGCCAGAGCCTTCCGACGCCATCGGTGACGATCAGGATGAGTCGGCGGCCGGTCGGGTCTGTGAGTTCGGAGCTGCTCCGGTCGCCGACGGCGCGGCCTGGGGCTGAGCCGATTTGTAGGCGGGTTCGGTCGGCGTCTCCGTCGATACTCCATATGCGCACATCGCGGAATGCCCGGTGTGAGCGCAGCATCCGGGTCAGCTCTTTGAGAGTAGGTCGCCATAGTGCCATCGAGGTGCTGGTATCGATGACGATGGCGAGGTCGAGCCAGTGTTCGGTGACCGAGGTGGAGATCGGGACGAGTGTTCTGGTTTCGCCGTAGGCGTGGACGGTAGCGGCTTCGTCGAGAATGCCCGGGCCGGGTGCCGGTATTTCGCGGTGCAGAGGGTGCATTGCCCGGCTGAGTTCGGCCGATTCGGACAGCGCGTATGAAGCCGATGGTCGGGGGCGCGCCGTGCCACGCGACGGTCCGTCGTGTGCCTTCACGATCTGTATGCCCGGTTGCTGGGTTGGGGCCGCGGAATCGTTGGACTCATGCTCGGTTTGGGGTGCCTCCGGTGCCGTGGGCTCTGGCTCAGCGACGGGTTCGGAGGACTGCGCCGGATCGTCGACCTGCCGTGTCTCGGACGCGGTGACCAGATCTGGGTACAGGCGGTCGAGCAGCCAGATCGCCTCGGCCAAGGTTTGCGGTGTCAGCGTGCCCTGGGCGTACGCCGATGCCAGCAGCTCCTCCACCGGCGCACGGTGGGATCCGGTCATCCCAGGCCACGGTCGTTGAGTGGCCGCAGCAGCGCTTCGAGGACGTCGGCCCAGCCGGTATCGCCGCTGTGGTCGGTGTGGGTTTCCATTCTGATCGCGTTGAGTAGCTGGTCGATGGCGAGTTGAGCTTCTGGTCGCTGTCGGCGAATCTCGTCGACCCGGTCGATGAGGGCCTGTGCGGTTGGTGACACCGTCTCGAGGTGGGCTCCGACGATCCGCTTGAGCTTCGCGGAATCCGGTGGGTCGAGTTCGAGTCGTATGCAGCGCCGCAGGAACGCCGGAGGGAAGTCGCGGTCACCGTTGCTGGTCATTACCACGATCGGGAATTCGTTGCAGGTGACCTTGCCGCCGAGGATCGGAACGCGTTCGGTGTCGTCGTCGGTGAACACGTACTCGGGTGTGCTCGAGTTGGGGAGGCGGAGCAGCTCCGGGACGCGGTAGCTGCCTTCCTCGAAGGCGTTGAGCAGGTCGTTGGGCAGATCGACGTCGCCCTTGTCGATCTCGTCGATGAGCAGGACCCGGGGTTTGGCTGTCGGGAGTAGTGCGGTGCCGAGCGGGCCGAGCCGGATGTAGGTGCCGATGTCCACCGGCATCCCTTTCGCCCCGGTCTCGTCGGCTTGAAGGATGTTGACCGCCTGCAATCGCCCGATCGCATCGTATTGGTAGAGGCCGTCTTCGAGGGTGGAGCGGCTGGTGATCGACCAGTGCAGCACTCGCCCGAGGCCGAGTTCGTAGGCGATGCTGTGGGCCAGCATCGATTTGCCGGTTCCGGGGCGACCCGATACCAGGAGTGGCCGACGCAGGTGGATCGCGGTGTTTACCAGCCGCACTTCCTTGGCCTCGGCCCGGTACGCGGCCGCCAACCGGGTGAGCCGCGCCGAACGCCCACTGGTCTCAATGGCACTGGAAGCGGTGGTTTCAGGCACGGCACCGTCGAAGGTCCGCCATGGCGGGCTCTCGGGTCGGACCCACGGGTGGGGTTGTCCGTCGCCGCGATACAGCCACCATGCTGGTCGTGGCGATTCTTCGGTGTCCGGTGTGGTCTCGGTGTCGTCGTTGTCGGTGGCTGTCATGCGATCGGATCCCCCGATGCGATTGGCGAGGCGAGTGGCGTGGTCAGTTCCGGTATCCGGTAGGGGTCGTCCCACAGGAGAATCATGTCTCTGCTGTAGTGGTCTGTGTCCGTAGTGTTCGCCTCACGCCGTTCCCGATAGACGCGTTCCGGCAGGCGAGCCAGTCCGCGCTCGCTGCCCAGTTCTTCGACAATGGTTTTGAGCGGCGTGGAGTCGCAGCCGGTTCCGCACCACACCGCCACCGGCATGCCGGCTGCGACAGCGACCTTGAGGCCATCCACTGAAGACCCGCCATGTCGGTACGGGTAGGACAACATGACGCACACGGCGTCCCCGGCGAGAAGGAACCGGTCGGCGAGGGTGTCCGCGTCGTGCTGTTCGACCACGACGTGCGCGGTACCGGCGGAGTCGTAGTACTGCGGAAGCGCCGAGCCGAGGTGCAGGAACAGGATCTGAGATCCCTCGGCGTCGAGCCGGTCCCAACGGTCCTGCCAGTCACGCCGCAGTATGCCGTCGGAACGCAGCCGATCCAGCGAGCGAACCACCACCTTGCCGCGTAGTCCGAGCCGACCGCCCGAGGCCGGCCGCCAGTGGTGGACGGCCTCGTTCAACAGGGACCAGGGTAGGAGGAACTCGAAGGTGAGCGTGTCGCCTCGTACTGTCGGTAGGAAGTTCGCGACTCGGGACACCATCGCCTCACACCGTTCACGTACCTCGGCCGCCGGGCAGGGACGTGGATCGTCCAAACGTATTGTGAGAGAGGCCCCGTCGCGTTCGAGCGCGGCGTTCAACGTGAAATTGTCGTTTTTCCCCGCCACCGGCTCGACCTTCACGGTGACGAAGGTGGCCGCGTCCGAGGAGTCGCGCATGGCGTCGGAGCGGGCCTGGCTGACCGCCGCGACGTCGACGCCCAATTCCTGGCCGGTGTCGTCCACCCACGACCGCAGTAACCTGGGATCGGGTAATCGGGCAGCAAGGTACTCGACGAACGACAGAACCGGCGGAATCCTCCGAGGTCCGCGTGGCAGCTGGTCGAGGCGGTCGATGATCGTTTCCACATCGATCGCGTCATCCACCGATATCGGCGATACAGTCCGCAGCGACCGCCACAGTGTGTCCACGATCGCGGATGGAGCGACCGTCGTCGTCTCGGCGAGCACCGCGGACAGCTCGGCGCGGGAGTAGGCCGGAAGTGTGGTGGACGCGGGTGGCGGCGCAATCGTGACCGGGTGACGGCTGCCGTCGGTATCTCCGTAGACCACTTCGATCGGCTGAGGTAGGTCCAGGCCATTCGTCGCCAAGCACTCGATGTGGCTCTTCACCGCTTTGAGCAGATCTCGTAGTTCGGGCGGCCATGTCGTTCCGGCTGCCTCGGCAAGGCAGTCCAGTAATGCCGCGGAGAAGACCCCACCACCCAGCCGATGGAGGTACACCGCCTTCGTGCCGTACGGCGACGCGTAGAGGATCTGCTGGTTCGCCCCGAACACAGGCGGATTGCCGCCTGGTACCGGAATGCCGTCGGGTGGGCGCGGAGCTTTCGCGTGGGGAAACCGCTGGCACGCGTCGATCGTGACGATCTGCCGCCCCAACCGGCGGGCGCTTGCGGATCGCAGCAGGGCGAGTAGACGATCGAGATTGATGTTGCGGAGATCGTTCTCGGTGGCATCCTCGAGAATCAGTCGCCGTTGGCCGGCCTCGTCGACCATGCCGTGCCCACCCCAATGTAGCCAGAACACGTCGCCTTCGACGGCGAGAACATCGCGGTGTAGCTGGTCCTGCACGTTGGCGACATTCGCGAGAAGATTGCGAAAGCCGTCGTTGTCGTCCAACAACGGCGACGTCAGCAGGAGGATGTTGTCGGCTGGTACTCCCCGGCCACGTAGCCACTTGGCGAAGGCGAGGGCCTGTGCCGCCATGCCGGCGCGGGGGTTACCGAAACCGTAGTCGTCCAGGCCGACCACCACGGCGTTGGTTCGTTCCGGCGTCACTGCGGTAACCGCTCCCGCAATTTCGTGTAGAACTCGTCGAACGCGAAGTACGCGCTATGTGCCCGTGGAAATGGTGCGCCGCTACGGATCTCCAGATCTTCGGCAGCCTCTCCGAAGACCGGCTCGGCGAGGTAGGCGAGCAGGTCCCGAGGATCGTAGACGTTTACCCAAGGCGGCATCACGATGTCACCGACACTGCCACCGGGCGCGCTCGGCAGAGCACCGAGACTGCATAGGTACGACCCCTGCGAGCCGACAGTGACCAGCAAATCCACCTGCGCCATCCCGAGCCGCACCGTGTCCAGACTCGCGATCCCGCCGAGGCTGTGCGCGACCAGCACGATCGGCCCGGTGATCGATCTGACCGTCTCGGCGATGAACCGACGGACCGGGTCGCCGTGCGCCAGGTACCGCAGCACATCGCCGCCGAACGGCGTCACACGATCCATGATCATGCCGCGCCGACGTTCGATCGTCCTAGCCCCACCCATCCGTAACGCCAGGCCGGCACTGACCTTCAGAAGTGTCTGACCGACACCGAGATCAGCACCATGGAGGCCGTCGAGGACCACCGCACAGATAGCGTCTCGTCCGATGGCATCGATCGGGAACGACCCGGCTACACCGGCATCCGCGCCGACCAACGCAGCGGCCGTAACCGCGCGGGACAGAGCCTCCCGCAACTCACCCTCACTGTCACCACCGGCAAGCAACTCGATCGCGTCCCTGGCAGCCGAAGAACCGAAAACCTCCCGAACCGCCCCGGTGAACACATCGGAGGGCATGCCCTGCTGCTCAACCAACCCGGCGAGATCCGCCAGATCGTTCGACCACTTCAGGTAGTTGTTGAGCCGATCCTCGGCGGTGACCTCCGCACCGGGCAGTGCGAACTCGACGTCCTCCGTGTGAGCCACTGTCAGGAGCCGTAACTCGTACAGCGGATCGGCCTCGAGAAGCACCCAGCGTTCGTCACGCCACTCATCCACCGGCATTTCACTGCCACGGGTGATGTCGTAGTCCGGGACAGTCGCGGCGGCAGCGTCGAGGGGAACACCCAAGACATCTCCCCAGAAACAGGGAACGATAGTCACTCCGGGCCAGTGTTGTGCCGCTTTCTCCCGTACGAGGTCGAAGGAGTTAGCGTAGCTCTTTTCGCGCACACCGGTACCGTGTACGAAGATCACCGTGGTCAATGCGCAAGCCCACCTTGCCAACTCGAAGAAGACCAACCTGGATACGCTGCAGCAGACGCCACGTCCACGATCGACACCATGCTCAACTTGCCCAAGCCAAATAGTGACATCGTCAACCTCCCCTGTGGTCGCGCACATCCATCTGCGTTGTGGTGATCGTCTTGATCGTGATGGATGTTTCGCCTCAGCGATGCCGACGCCAGTTTGGGTGCATGCGAGCGAAATTCTAGCTCGGGGAGGCGAATGACGGCGAACATGAACGAAAACGGTCGACCGGGGCAACCACTCTGGTTCGGACACAACGCCCGGTGGAGTCGCGGCGGTTGAGCGGAGATGCCGCGCCCAATTGACTGATCATCGTCGCCTTGGCAGGCTTTCGAGCGGAGTATCGAGTGCGCCGTTGGGTATTCGGGGCTGCTGCACGGACGAATGTAACCTGACATCCGAGGGCAGCGGCGAGGAACAGTAGTGGGCGGGCACGGTTGGCGGGACTGGCAGATGCAGCCGTTGGTAGTGATCGGAGTGCGGCTTGCCGGGCGGTCTCGCCGCTGAGATGAGGCGGTGGACGGTGCTTGCACCGCCAGCCGGGCAGTGGCGACGAGTGCCCGTCGTCGGACGGGTTCGAACAGCGCTTTCACTGCCATCACCAGGTGCTCGATCTCATCGATAAACAGGTGGTGAGTTCGTGGCCCTCGGGCGCCCACGCGAATGCGGCATGTGCGTTGAGGCGTTACACGGTCTCGAGTTGGTCGTCGTCGGGCCCAGGATCGAGACACCAAGCAGTGAACGTGGCGTCGATGGTGATGAGCCGGTCGAGTCCTTCGATCCTGAGCGCTACTCGGTTGCTGGGCTGCGTAAAGTTCGGCGTAAGAGATTTCGACGTACATGCGGAGCCGGTTGGTTTGGCCGGCACGGTAGTCGGATGCCCGGAAGAGGTCAATATGCGTTTGGGGTGGCGTGCTGTGCGGTGAAATTGGTGTTCGCATCGCGAGTTGGCGTTGAACCTCGTACGTTTCGTAGATGGTGCGGTTCACAAGTGATCCGATGCAGACCGGTCAGCGAATCGCTGAGCTCGACGACTACATGACCCGGTCGGTGTTCGGCGAGGAGGGGTTCGTGTGCCGATCCGCCGATCGGTGCCGGTCCGCGACGGAGGCGAAGGGCGCGGATTTCTACGAGGGTCAGCTCTCGCACGTCGGTCTGCACTACGACCTGTTCGAGGACGGCAAACCGATGCGCGTGCTCGCGTTGGGCATGGAGATCGGGCGCCCGGACAGGCATATCTCGTTAAAAGCGCGGCGATTGCAGCAGGACGAGGCGATCGAGAAATCGTTTCGCGAGCGGCATGCCCACATGCTCGGCACTACGACGGCGCTGCGTGTAGCGTTCGGCTGCGGCCGGGGTGACGACCAGCGGGGAGAGCGGTTGCCGTTGACGAACCACCCGGTCCCGCAACATGTGATGCAGTGCTACGCGCTGGTGAACAAACGGTTGTGCTCGGCGGTGAAGCCGGCCGAGGCCGCGAGTGGTCGCAGATTCAGCGCCGCGGGTGTGCCTGCGATGGATCGGGCGTGCCTTCCGCACCTCGCTGCGACCATCAGGATTCTCGAGCCGAACCTGGTGATATTGCAGAGCAAGCCGCTGCGGAAGCTGATTGCCCGACACCTCATGCACATCGAGCGGATCGACCCGGCAAACGAGCGACTCGAGTTCGCAGAGTTCGCTGGAGTGGGCACCGTGATCGCCAGCTTCAGCCACCCCGCCGCACACGCCCCGGACAACTGGGGCAGCTCGTACCGGAACCGGTATGCGATCGACGTCGTCGAACCGACGTTGGCGGCAGCTCGCAAGTTCCTCCTCGCCTGAGTCTAGGACAATGGATCTCCTGGATCGGCCGGTGTCGCGGGGCTATTCCAGCAACGCCCACACCTGGGATTTCGCAGCCGAGAACGGCTGCGAGGAGGCGGTAGTGGGTGGGTGCCCAGCTTGTGTGGCATGACTGGCAGACTGTCCGCAGTTTCCGCGTGCTCTACAAATTTTGCCCGATAACCGGACCTGTGATCTCTGGGTTATGACAGACCGCGATGCGGGCGGCTTCGGGGAGCTTCGGATCTATACCTCTGCCAGCCTCGTTGGCCCTCACGGTGATGCGTTGGGATGCTTCGGTATTCGGGTGTATTCGGGCTATACCGTCGAATAAGGGTCGAGCAGAGGATTGTGTTATTCCCTCGCTGTCACCGGCTCGGCAAACTCACCGGCCGCCCTCCTGCCGTGGCGGAGGGGTGAATGAGCCGGTGGGCAGCCGAGGGGCCGCGACGGCGGTCCGTGGCGGTGAGAGGCCGGGGCGCGGGCGGTGCGGTAGGTCCCCGTTGGTTGGGTCATTGTCTGGTCTGCGTGGTGGGGGATGTCGCCGTTTCGGTGAGGCGGCGACCGGTGAGTGGGATATTGGACGGTACGGGAAGCTGGCGAGAGGTTCAGCCGGGCACTGGCGAAATGTCTCTCGGGCACGGTGCATCGGGCGGTCGACAGGGCCTCGATGGAAGTTCACGTTGTGAGGAAAAATGCGTGGTCGCCCCTTCAATTGGGGCACTACCATCAGCTTTCATGCTTGATCAGCATGAAAGCATCCGTCGTCGGTTACTCACCGAGCTGAGCCAACTTCCCGCACAGGGCAATGTCATGGACTGGCAAGGTAGCCTCGCCGCGGCAATCATCGCCGCCGAAGCGGCGGGGGTCGACGACGATCGCGAGGAACGCAAGTATCACCGGCACCTGCTGCGCGTTCTCGGAGACGGTCTGGTCCACAATCTGATTCCGCCCCATACGATTCGTGCTCTCGAGCCGCAAGTCCGTCGGCCACCGTCCCTCTCGGCCCAGCATGAGGACTTCGAGTTCGTCATGGAGACGGCGGCTACGGTCTACTCGTATGGCTTGGTTCCGATCGTCGCCGACCTGACCACCTTGCTCGGAACTGGTGACCTCGTGTGTACCGATGGTCGGCAGATCGTTGTGTTCGAGTGCAAGAACCGGTTGGCTCCAACGCTGGTCAGCGGATCGGGGCGGGTTGCGCGGCAACGCGAACGCGGCGAGCGGATCGAGAGATACCTGTCGACCAGCAGTCTCCGCGATGAGAACGGCGTGTTGCGGGTTGCTCTGAACATGGGCGGAGAGCATCCACAGCCGAATTGGCCAGAGGTTGAGGCGTTGCTGCGCAGGTGTCAATCGGCTCCATCGGGCGTCGGGCTGCTTACATTCGCCCGCGGTGACTACCTGCTGGCGACCAGGCCGACTGACGCCTCGGTCGCCGAACAGTTGGACCCGGTGATGCCCTCTGCCGAGTCGATGACTCTGCCCGCCGCCGCGCACTACGCCAGCCTTATCGACGCTGCGACTCACGATTCCCCCGCGCCCTGCAACTATCCGATTTCCGCCGACTTGAGGGTCGAGTTGTTGGAGCGGCGGATACTGCTGACGCGGGTCGCGGATATGAGCCTGCTGGACGCGCAGTTCGAGCATGAGGGGGTCGAGATACACCTGGTCACCGAGCGACGACGGGAAGGGTTCACGGTCGGCTACGGCGCCGAAGGTCAAGGCGATAGTGAGTTCTTGCCGTCGCTCGTGGAATACGGTCTATGGAACCCGATCGCGCTGTCGGAGATGCGTGAGTTCCTGATCGCCAGTGCGAGGTTGATGGCGGGTTACCACCGCGGTGGTATCGATCCGACCGTAGCGGCGCTCGCATCGGGTGATCGGTTCAGCTATGCGACGGTTTACACCGACGGCTCGATGACTTCGATCAACAACCTGCGCGACCTCGGGGTGCGGATGGACGTGCCGCACGATAATTCCTGAAACTGCTCTTTTGAGGCGTCTGAAGGGTGATTACATCTCGTGTGCAGGGTGTTCCCGTGATGAGCTCAGTCAGGTACGACCGGAAGACCAAGGTCTGGTATTTCAGCAGTCGCCGTAGGTTCGATGACGGACTCGACTCCATCGTGATCAAGCGCAGCGACCTCACGGCCACGAGGGCTACCGATCTTGCTCGGGCTCTCAGGGTAGCCCGGCGAGATAGGACCGTCGATCAGATCATCATCGATTCCGCGCCGGATGAGGAGTACTCACCCGAGGAAGCGTTCGTGGACCCGGTCCAGTTCATCCTGCTCGATGACGGTCGGCTCGCACTTCGGATCGAAGTGACCAGCAACACCTACTACGACCTCGATGAAGGGCATTTATTCGCCGCACGAGTGAGGCCCCTCATCGAGCCACTACTACAACGAGTCAAGGCCAACCTACAGACCATTCAGGCCGATGAGCGCCGGTCGACGGCACCGTATACCCACGAAGTTGTGATCACCGCACCCACGCGGAACAAGACCCTGCAAGAACTGTACGACCTCGCTGACGGAGTCCGCCGACTGATCGAGGCGGCCGACAGCGGAACCCTGACCCGGGAAACCGTTGTCGATTTGATCCTCGGCGGCCGAGCCGATCTCCTTATCGGCCTACCCGAAGGCGCGTGGCTGGACGTCAAAGCCCAGCACTACGACATGAGCGGTGACCGGGGAAGAATCTCGCTGGCCGAGGCGGTCAGCCGGTTCTGCAATGCCGAAGAGGGCGGTGTGGTCGTTGTCGGCATGGACACCAAACGTGTCCCTGGCGGGGAGATCATCCGGTCGATCAAACCCGTACCTGTCGACACCGCAACCATCCGCCGCTACCGCCAAGCGATCGAGAACCGCATCTTCCCATTCCCAGCGGGCCTGAGCATCCGATCGGTGGACACCAGCGCTCACCACGGGCTCGTCGTGATCTCCGTTCCCCCTCAAGAAGAAGAGCTGAAACCGTTCCTGGTTCACGGCGCAATCGTCAACGGCAAGATCGAAGGCGCCTACATCAGTATCGTCCGACGCAGTGGGGAGGATTCCATTCCGATCACCGCACAGCAGATCCACAGCACGCTCGCCGCGGGGCGAGCGCTTCTACGGCGAGGCCAACTGCCTCGCAACGCCATTGAATAGTCGGCTCCCTCAACCGACAGCACGGCCCGGTACGAGCTACCAGGTGCCCGCCTTGCATACCTGAACCGAGGAACGATGCCGGTGGAGGTCGACTGCACGCTGAGAGCTGATACGGCGAGCGCACTTTAGAGTTGTTCCATGTCTCACAGCTACTCGGAGAAGTCGATCAAGCTGTTGTTCGGCGGAGCCCGCAAGTGCGCTTTCCCTGGCTGCAATGCTGGATTGATTCTCGAGGATCGCGGCTTGTTGACAGTGGTGGTGGAGATCGCTCACATCCGGTCGGAGAAGCCCAACGGACCCAGATACGACCCGACCTACCCTCGCCAGCTGATCGACCTGCCCGCAAATCTGCTGCTGCTTTGCGGAACACACCACAAGCCGGTCGATGAGCACCCCGAGCGCTATCCGGTGGCAGAGCTGGAGCGATGGAAGGCCCACCAGGTGTCCGACGGCATGGTTCGTGACCTGACTGACCAGCAGGTGGCGCGGATCTTTCAGCACTACAGACTGAATGCACTCGGCTACGAGGGGTTCCTGAAGGCATGTCAGGCCCTTGCGGTTCACGTGCTCGGTCCCGGCACTGAAGTGAAACGAAATCTGGGTCCCGGTCAGTACGACGCGGCATTCGACGGACGTGCAATTGGGTTCCCGAACCAGGAGACCCCATGGGAGGGCTACATCGTCTTGGAGGCCATATACCATAGCCGTCCCGACGAGTCGACACGTGCGCTAATTTACTTACGCCAGCGAATCAAAACCCACTTTGAGAAGTGGTTTGGCGGTGATGCAAAGACTCGCAAGTGCCCGGAGTACGTCATTTTTGCCACGAATATCTCGCTGGCAACGACCTCCGATCGGCGTACGCGGGCGGTGGGCGAAGTGCATCACCTGCTTGACATGCTCGTCGATCAGTTCGGTGTGAGGGAAGCCATCATCTGGGATGAGGCGCAAATCGTCGACCTCATCGAGCTGTACCCGGATGTTCGGGACGCAGTCAGCGCCCTTACGACCTCCAACGAGCAGCTCGACGGTGTGCTGGACCGGAGCACCGCAGCGGTGCCCTCGGTACAGAGTCTGCCCTCCGCATTCCGTCCTGGGCAGCCCGGTAACGAAGCACAGTTTCAAGCCTGCTACGACCTGGCCGGCGGAGCCTCCCGCTTGGGTCGCGCAGTGGGCGCGGAAGCTGTCAATCCGGATGAGACATCAGGCTGCGTAGGGGGTTTGTGGCGGGTGGTCGGTTCGGAGGGTGGCTGGCGGTTCGTTGATCCAG
>NZ_JBEXFQ010000035.1:0-84502 GCF_040606855.1 Nocardia sp. NPDC005366 | reverse complement strand
CCCTGTCTTACACTCTATCGCTTTTGGTCGTTTGGGCGTTCTTTTTGCGCGTCGCGCCGAACGGCCACCCTCCGCCTCGCGGATTCGGTTGTCAGCTCAGCGTCGTGACCGTGAGATCGCCGTCGGCGTACTGGGCCCGCAACCGCTTCTTGTCGAATTTGCCGACACTGGTCTTGGGTACCTCCGCGATGAACGTCCAGCGTTCCGGCAGTTGCCATTTGGCGAATTTGTCGGACAGGAACTCGCGCAGTTCGGCGGCCTGTTCCTCCCCCGGCTCCGCGCCGTCCTTCAGGACGATCGCGACCAGCGGGCGCTCGTCCCACTTCTCGTCGGGCACACCGATGACCGCGGCCTCGGCGACCGCGGGATGACCCATCACGACGTTCTCCAGATCCACCGAGGAAATCCATTCGCCACCGGATTTGATGACGTCCTTGGATCGGTCGACCAGCGTCAGATAGCCGTTCGGGGTGATCTTGCCGACGTCACCGGTGCGCAGCCAGCCGTCGTCGAACTTGTCCGGATCGATCGTCGCGCCATCCGGCGAATAGTAGGAGCCGGTGATCCACGGGCCGCGAACCTCCAACTCGCCCAGTGACTCTCCATCGTTGGGGACCACCTGACCGTCGTCGCCGACCAGGCGCGCCTGCACGGTGGCGGGGAATCGGCCCTGGGTGTAGCGGTAGGCCCATGCCTCATCGCCGGTCGCACCCGACGGCGGGTGCGCCACACTGCCGAGCGGCGAGGTCTCGGTCATCCCCCAGGCGTGCAGAATGCGAACGCCGTGGCGCTCCTGGAAGGCCCGCATCATCGACGGCGGCACCGCGGAACCGCCGACCACCACGGTGCGCAGATGGCTGATGTCCTGCGGCGCGGCCTCCAGTCCCGCGAGCACGCCGCCCCAGATGGTCGGCACCGCCGCGGCGAAGGTCGGCTTCTCCGATGCCATCATCTCCAGCAGCGGACCCGGCTGCAGGAAACGGTCGGGCATCAGCACATTCGCGCCCGACATCAGGGCCGCGTAGGGCAGGCCCCAGGCATTCGCGTGGAACAGCGGGACGATGGCGAGCACATTGTCCGCCTCGGTGAAGCCCATGCTGTTGGGCGAGATCACCTGCATGGCGTGCAGCCAGTTGGACCGGTGCGAATACACCACGCCCTTGGGGTGGCCCGTGGTGCCGGAGGTGTAACACATGGCCGCCGCGGACCGTTCGTCGATCACCGGGTAGTCGTAGGTATCCGGCTGTGCGGCAAGGAGTTCGGAATAGGAGTGCACCTGCACGCCTTCGGGCGCCTGCAGTGCGGCGGCATCGCCGTTGGCGACGATGACGTGGCGCACCGTCTTCAGATCCGGCAGGTACTGCGCGAACATGGGCACCAGCGTGCCGTCGACGATGACCACCTGATCCTCGGCGTGATTGGCCACGAAGACCAACTGCTCGGGGAACAGCCGGATATTGAGCGCGTGCAGCACCGCCCCCATGGCGGGGGCGGCGATATAGGCGACCATATGCTCGTTGTTGTTCCACATGAAGGTGCCGACCCGATCGCCGACGCCGATGCCGAGCTCACGCAACGCGTTCGCCAGACGGGCCGCCTCCGCGCCGAGTTCGCGGTAGGTCATGGTGCGCACGCCGGTCCCCGTCCAGGTGGACACCGTGCTCTCGCCCTGGAATGTCGAAGCGTATTTCAGGAGCGTCGCCAGCGATAACGGCTCGTCCTGCATGGTGCTCAGCATGGGAACTCCTTCATCCTCGGTGGCCGACATGAGCCACGTCACATCGAGGATGATGCTACCCAGAGGTAGCAATCACCCAGCGGCCGAACCCGAATTATCCCAATCACGAAGTTTCGGTTCACCGGTGTGGGCCGGGTAGGCGTGGACAACGGCGGTATCCAACCTCGGCACGACATGGGTGAGCGTGTGCTCGGCGTCGTGCGCGAGGGCATGCGCGTCGGCGAGGGTGATGGCCGAGTCGATATCCAATTCCACGTCGGCGTGCAGGCGGTGACCGATCCAGCGCATCCGCAGGCTGCGGACGCCGAGGACACCGGATTCGCCGATCAGCGCGGCTTCGGCCGCGGTGACCAGGTCGGGTTCGACCCCGTCCATCAGACGCCGGAACACATCGCGCGCGGCGACTCTCAGCACCGCCAGGATGGCGACGGTGATGAGCAGGCCGACGAGCGGATCGGCGAGCGGGAATCCGAGCGCGACCCCGCCCGCGCCGAGAAGGACCGCGAGCGAGGTGAACCCGTCGGTTCTGGCGTGCAGTCCGTCGGCGACCAGCGCCGCCGACCCGATCCGTCGTCCGACCCCGATCCGATACAGCGCGACCGTCTCGTTCCCCATGAACCCGATCAGTCCGGCCACGGCCACCACGCCCAGATGCTGGATCGGCACCGGGTCGATCAGTCTGCGCACCGCCTCGTAACCCGCGATCAGCGCCGACAGCGCGATCATGCCGACCACGAACAGACCGGCCAGATCCTCGGCCCTGCCGAAACCATAGGTATAGCGACGGGTCGCGGCGCGTCGCCCGAGCGCGAACGCGATCCACAGCGGCACGGCGGTGAGCGCGTCGGAGAAGTTGTGGATCGTATCCGCGGCCAGCGCCACCGAACCCGAGATCACCACAACGACGGCCTGGAGGAGCGCGGTGAATCCGAGCACCGCGAGACTGATCTTCACCGCCCTGATCCCGATCGTGCCCGCCTCTAGCGCATCGTCCACTTTGTCGGCGGGATCGTGGGAATGCGGGGCGAAGATCTCGCGCAGGATGCCGCGTAGGCCGCCCGGATGATCGTGGCCATGATGATCGTGGCCGTGGCCGTGATGATCGTGGCCGTGGCCGTGATGATCGTGCGCGTGCCCACCCACGTGCGAATCGTCGCGCCCGAGGGAATTCTTCCGATGACTCATTCCGCCACCTCGCGATCCCCGACCGGCACCGCGCGCAGGTCGGCCCCGCGATGGTGCGCGGGCACGCCAGGCCCGGCGTGTTCGGCATTGTGCACCGCGTCCACCACGAGCCGCAGGATGTGCACGTTCTCCAGGCTGTAGTAGATGGTCGTGCCCGCGCGGCGGGGACGGACGAGGCGTGCCATCCGCAATTTCGCCAGATGCTGCGAGACGGACGGCGCGGGCTTGCCTACTTCCCCGGCGAGATCGTTGACCGAGAGTTCGCGATCGACCAGCGCCCACAGAATCCGCACCCGAGTCGGGTCGGCGAGCATCCGGAACACCTCGACGACCAGCCCCACCTGGTCTTCCTCCAGCGGAGTCCGGATTACTCCATTATCTGCATTCATACGCAGATAATAGACCACGGACGCCGCGACCCCCAGCCTCGGGCGGCTCGCAGAAAACAGTGAGTTAATCCTCACTAACTGGGGCCGCCCTACCGTCCGCGCTGGACAACCGGTAGAACAGGGGAATGCCAGTTGATCGGATGCTGCCGACAGAGGAGTCCAGGGATCTCATCGAGTTGACCCGCGATATCGCCGACAAGGTGCTCGAACCGCGAGTTGTCGACAGTGAGAAGACCGGCGCCTTCCCGGAGGGTGTCTTTCCCGCGCTCGGCGCGGCCGGACTGCTGAGCCTGCCGTATCCGGAGGAGTTCGGCGGGGGCGGCCAACCCTACGAGGTCTACCTCCAAGTGCTCGAGGAGTTGGCGAGCAGGTGGGCCGCGGTCGCGGTGGCGGTGAGCGTGCACAGCCTGTCCTGCCACCCACTGTTCGCCTTCGGCACCGAAGACCAGCAGGGCCGCTGGCTCGGCGACATGCTCTCGGGCGAAACCATCGGCGCCTACAGCCTTTCCGAGCCGCATGCCGGATCCGACGCCGCCGCGCTGCGCTGCCGGGCCACGAAAGTCGACGGCGGATACCGGATCACCGGTTCCAAGGCGTGGATCACCAATGGCGGGCGCGCCGATTTCTACACACTGTTCGCGCGCACCGGCGAGGGCTCGAAGGGCATCTCCTGTTTCCTGGTCCCGAAGGACACCGAGGGCCTGAGCTTCGGCAAACCCGAGGAGAAGATGGGCCTGCGCGGCATCCCCACCACCACCGCCGCCTACGACGACGTCTTCCTCCCCGCCGAACGCCTGATCGGCGCCGAAGGCCAGGGCCTGACGATCGCCTTCAGCGCCCTGGATTCGGGCAGGCTCGGCATCGCGGCGGTCGCGACGGGCCTGGCCCAGCGCGCCCTCGATGACGCGGTCGCCTACGCCAAGGAGCGGGAGGCGTTCGGCCGCAACATCATCGACCACCAAGGCCTCGGTTTCCTACTCGCCGATATGGCCGCCGCCGTGGATTCCGCCCGCGCGACCTACCTCGACGCCGCCCGCAGGCGCGACGCCGGACTGCCCTACTCCCGTCAGGCCAGCGTCGCCAAACTGATCGCCACCGACGCCGCGATGAAGGTCACCACCGACGCCGTGCAGGTTTTCGGCGGCTACGGCTACACCCAGGACTTCCCCGTCGAGCGCTATATGCGCGAGGCCAAGGTCATGCAGATCTTCGAGGGCACCAACCAGATCCAGCGCCTTGTCATCGCCAGGGGACTCGCCGCGCACTGAGCCGAGCAACTGCCGTGGCCGCGTCCTGATCCACGGCAGCCCGCTCGCGCCCGGCGAGGAATGGCCGAAAATATTGATTTGATGTCCGCCGTTCTCTCGGTGACGCAGGTCGGCGGATTTAGGCTGGAACCATGACAGAGCCGTCCATCATCATCATCGGCGCCGGATTCGGCGGACTCGGCATAGCACTCGAGCTGCGGCGAGCCGGCCTACACAACTTCACCATTCTGGAGAAGGCCGCCGATCTCGGTGGCGTGTGGCGCGACAACACCTATCCCGGCGCCGCCTGCGACGTGCCGTCACCGCTGTACTCGTATTCGTACGAGCCGAAATCCGATTGGCCCCGGCGGTTCTCCGAGCAGGCCGATATCCACGCGTATATGCGTGATGTCGCCGAAAAGCACGACCTGACGAGTTTCATCCGCTTCGGCACCGAGGTGACCGACGCCGAATTCGACGAGCAGACCGGTCGATGGAGTATCACCACCGGCGACGGCGCCACCCTCACCGCCGACATCTTCATTCCCGCGGTAGGCCAGCTCTCACGGCCCGCCATGCCGAATCTGCCCGGTATCGACACCTTCCGAGGCGTGGCCTTTCATTCCGCCGAATGGAACCACGACGTCGACCTCACCGGTAAGCGGGTGGCCTGCATCGGCACCGGAGCCAGTGCGGTCCAATATGTTCCGCGTATCCAGCCGAAGGTCGACCACCTCACACTGTTCCAGCGGTCGGCGGCCTGGGTGCTGCCGAAATTCGACACCGAATACAGCGCGGCCCACAAGAAGCTGTTCAAATACGTGCCGCCCGCCCGACTGGCCGAACGCTTCGCGATCTGGTCCTTCTTCGAAGTGCTGGCGCTGGCACTGACCGATATTCCCGCGATGAAGGCCCCCGTCGTCGCCATCGCCGATCGGCACCGCGCCAAACAGGTCCCCGACCCCGAACTCCGGGCGAAACTCACCCCCGACTACGCCCCCGGCTGCAAACGCGGACTGTTCTCCAACGAATACTTCCCCGCCCTCGCCCAGCCGAACGTCACCGTCGAGACCACCGGCATCGAGGCCGTGACCCCGACCGGTATCCGCACCGTCGACGGCGTGGAACACCCGGTCGACGTGATCATCTACGGCACCGGTTTCAAGGGCACCGAATTCCTGGCGCCGATGAATATCTACGGCATCGGAGGACGCAAACTCGCCGACGTCTGGGGTGATGAAGGCGCCCGCGCCTACCTCGGCCTCTCGGTGCCGAACTTCCCGAATATGTTCATGATGTACGGACCGAATACCAATGTCGGCTCCGGTTCCATCGTCTACATGCTCGAATCCCAGGCCCGCTACATCCGCCAGGTGGTGCAATACCTGTCCCACCGCCCCGGCCACTTCCTCGCCGCCCGCGCGGACGTCGAGCAGAAGTGGGACGACTGGTTGCAGGAGCGACTGAAGGACACCCCGTGGAACTTCTGCTCCAGCTGGTATCGCAATGCCGCGGGCCGCATCACCAACAATTGGCCCGGCGCGACCGTGCTCTACCGATGGAAGACCAAGACTTTCGATCCGGCGGACTACGTCGAGGGCAAGGGGGAACGCGCCCTGCGCTGATCCCCGTATAGCGCAGCCCGGCTGACCCGTTCGGTGCCTCAGGACGACTCAGCCGGGTCTCAGCAAGTCGCCAGTAAACTCGATGGTATTCGAATCCGTCGACGGAAGGCGCGGCGATGACCTGGCTGCTCGTACTCCTCGCGGCCGTGGTCGTCGTCGCCCTTTTCGTGGCGGTCTCCGGCCAGTCCACACAGCGCGCCGCGACCGAACTCGCGGATGCCCTGGCCGACGCGCGCCAGGTCAACGAACGGCTCGGCGGCCAGATCTACAACCTGACCGGCCGCGACGAGGCGTCCCGGCAGGCACTGGTCGACGCCTCCGAGCGCCACCTCGCCGCCGGATCGCAACTCGACCAGGCCCGCAGCCCCACCCAAGCCCGCCTGGCCAGGCACACCGCGATCGAGGGCCTCTATTACATTCGCGCCGCCAGGACCGCGATGGGTATGGACCCCGGTCCCGCGATACCGGAACTCGAAGGTCGGGCCGCGGCGGGAAGCGTCAGCGAAGAACGGGCGATCGATTTCGGCGGACGTCGAATCACCGCTTCCCCCAAGCCATCTCATGCCACACCCAACTACTACCCCGGTGGCCGGGTGGCCGGACGTCCCGTTCCCTCGGGGTGGTATTCCGAACCCTGGTGGCGGTCCGCGCTCGTAGGCGGGGCGTGGGGCATCGGGTCCGCCCTGCTGTTCACCTCTCTGTTCTCCGGGATGTCCGGTGTGGGTTACGGGGCACAGGGTTTCGAGAGCGGGTACGGCGAGGGGTACCAGGACGGGCTGGACGCGGGCGGTTCCGATCAGGGTGGTTACGACTCCGGTGGAGACTGGGGCGGAGATTCCGGTGGCGATTGGGGTGGCGGCGGGTTCGACGGCGGAGGGTTCGACGGCGGAGGGTTCTGACACCGCTGGTCACGGCCACCGGGGACACCATCGTCCCCTCCCGTCACGCCACTCACCCCACACGATGCGGTCCCTTGCGGCTGCACCCGGTAGACTGCGGTCGTCCCACCAGACCAGCCTTCGTAGCTCAGGGGATAGAGCACCGCTCTCCTAAAGCGGGTGTCGCAGGTTCGAATCCTGCCGAGGGCACAATATTATTGCAGGTCAGAGACCGTTTTCTGACTGGCCTTCCGGGTCCGATTCGCTCTCGGTACGCAGAGAGTACGCAGTAGCAAAACTCGTCCGTGCTGAATCCAGCCGCGCGGCGACTTCATCGAGGTCGTCATCGAACAGATCCGAGTAGACATCGAGCGTCGTGCTCGGCTTGTCGTGACCGAGCATCCGCTGCACCGCCAGGACCGACGCGTGCTGCGACACGGCCAACGACGCCGCGGTGTGCCGCATCTCGTGCGGGGTGAGCCCGTCGAGACCGGCGTCGACGGCTGCCTGGTCCCACCAATTCCGCCGCATGTTCCGTACGCGCAGAACCGCACCGCGGGACGACGTGAACACTTCTTGATCGAGATCGCGACCGGCGACATGGTCCGCCAGCGGCTTGGCGAGGAACGCCGGGAAGGGCACGCTGCGCCGCTGATGGTCCTTCGGTGCCTTCGTCACGAGGACACCGTCGACCTCGGTGATAGTGCGCTCGATCTGAAACCGCCGCCGCATGGCGTGCACGCCGGACACCTGCAAGCCCGCCAGTTCGGCGAATCGCAACCCGCAGTACGCGAGAACCATAACGGTCAGCCAGTTGTCACCCGCGCACTGTGCCAGCTGCTCGACTTCTACACCGGAGAGGTAGCGGCGTGACGCGAGGCGCTGTTTCGGCCGCTTCACCGTCGCACACGGGTTGACCGCGATACGACGCGAGACGACCGCGTAGTCGCAGATCTGCGACAGCACACCGAGGTTCTTTCTGACCGTGCCACCGGCCATTCCGAGAGCGACTTGGTCGGCAACCCAATCTTGAATCAACTCGTGCGTCAGGTCCGATAGCCGTGTCTGGCCCCATGTCGGCTTGATGTGCTTACGGACGATCGAGGTGTACCGGGCGTGGGTCGACTTCTCCCACGCCGGGTTTCCGTCCAGCCAGGCTGCGGCCACAACCTCGACGACGACACGTCCGGCCGATGGTGCGGCGTGCACCCCAGTAACGACAGCGGCTGTCTGGCCGTCGAGCCAATGCTGTGCGTCTGCCTTCTTCGCGAAACGCTTGGTGTGCTCGCTACCGGTGCCGTCGATGTAGCGTGCGCGCCAGCGCATTCCTTTGCTGTGGAGTTTGGTCGGAACGCGCCGGACGGTGCCGTCCTGGTCGCGTTCTTCTTTGGTCCAGAGGTCTTCTACTCCGGCCCGGCGGTTCCGTCGTGCGGGCATGGTTACGCGGCTCCTCCGGTGCGGGTGGCGGCTTCCTGTTCGGCGATCCAGGCTTCGATCACGCTCAGGCGCCACACGCGACGGCGGCCGAGTTTGAAGCTGGCCGGGCCGGAGCCGATGTGTGCCCAGTACCGCCAGGTGGCGGCGGGGATGCCGGTGAGTTCTTCGCAGTCGGTGGCTTGCAGGTAGCGATCGGTGGTGCTCATGACAGGTGACCTCAGTTCTCGGAGTCGGTGTAGGGCGCGGCGGCGGTGATGGTGCGGGTGATGCTCGATGGAGACAGCCCGACTTCTTCGGCGATGCGGGAGCGGGTCCAGCCCTGTTCGTGGCGCAGTCGCAGGATGGTGGCGACCTTGCCGCGGTCGCGGCGCCCGTTCGGGTCGGCGGCGCATACGCGGGTGGCGATGTTGTCCCACCGGTCACCCAGCGCCACCGTGGGTGTTTCGATGGTCGGTTCGGGGTGGTCGGTGCGGACCGAGACCGCGTGTACCGGTTCGGGTTCCGGGTCGTTGTCGAGTTCGGTTTCCTCGGTGACGCTCACCGACGCTTCGGTAGTGCGCGTTGAGGTGTCGGGGGTGCGCATGGTTGCGCTGGTGTGGTGTTCGCGGGCGATCATGTGCGCCAACGCCGCACCCATACCGAGAACCACAACAGGAAGACAGGCCACCCCGACCGTCACCGGCCACGGCGCCGCGACGATCTCGGCGGCTTCCATGAGGTGGTAGGCGACCTGGCCGACCGCGCCGAGGCCGAGGCTTCCGAACGCCGACCATTTGGCGTAGGCCCGTGTTCGGTCGGAGTGGATGCGTCCGGAGAGCCAGACGTAGAGGGCGTAGGAGGCGTAGGTTTCCATGCCGATCGGCAGCGTGATGGCGGTATTGACGCTGAATCCGTCCGCGATTCCGGGCAGCGGGTGGACGGGTCCGAATCCGGTCAACTCTCCGAGTCCGACCCAGCCGGACCAGATCGCGACGAACGCCGGAAGCGCCAACAGGAGTACCGGCCAGGTGCGGACCGGTTTCACCGCGGTCGGCGCGCTGACCGGAGCGTGACGCGCTTCGGTGGCGTTGGGAGTGTGCAGGGTGGTGGTCATGCCGCGCCTGCCTTTCCGGTGGTGGGGTCGGTGAGGTCTTCGAGTTGGACCGCGTCGAGCATCAGATCGGAGGGGACGGCGCGTGCGGCGGTGCGGATTGCGACGGGGGTGTGCAAGCCTGTGCACACGTAGAGAAGGCGTGTGCACCCGTCGAGTTCGGCGCGCTGCGCCGCGCGGGTCAGCGAGGTGACGACGTCGGTGGGGCTGGCGTTGGCGTCGAGGGTGTCGATCTTGACCGCCCACCGTCCGTGCCCGCCGGTCCGGACTAAACGGCCGTCGTAGGGGTATCGGCGGAGGGGGCCGTCGTCGTCGCCGCGGCGGTAGAGCACGCGTAGGTCGCGTTCGGAGTTCCAGTCGTCGAAATCGGTTGCACCGAGAGCGATGCGGATTTGGGTAGCGATGCGTCCGTAAGCGCACCAGGCGCGCGACGGTGTCCAGTCCGGCAATCGACGCCCGTAGATCTCGGCGACGCCTTTCGGGGTCGGGACCGTCCACTTCAGTCCGGAGGACACCGTTTTCGCGGGCAGGACCAGGTCGGCGCGACGCAGCCGGGTCAGGGTGGCCGACGCGTGAGTACGGGTCGTACCGAGTAGTGCGGTGAGCAGGTCGGCTTGGATGGCACGCTGCTGCACGATCGCGGCCAGGGCGCGCATATCGCGGGGAGTCAACGCGAGCGGTTCGGTGTGGGTCATGGCAGTTCCTTCCGGGAAGTCGTGGGAGTGAGCGGCCCGCTGTCCGCGCTGCGGCTGGTGCGGATGGCGTGGCGGTGAGTGGTGAAACTGGCCCAATCGCGGTCGAAGTCACGCAGGACCAGCTGCATATCGAGTTCGGCCAATTGCGGTGGGAGGCGGTTGACGGCCGCGAGGACGGTGTCGGCTACTTCGCGGGTGCGGAACAGGTAGAGCAGGCCGATCAGTTGGGCGTCGCGGGCGGTCCAGATCGCGCCCCGTAACGCTTTGTCCATGTTGGAAGGGCTTTTGCTGGACAGTTCGACCTCGACCGCCCACCACCCGTAGGTGCCGTCCACGACACCGTGGAACCGGCCGTCGTGGATATGACCGATCGACCCTGTCCGGCGCCCGCGACGATCACGGGCCTCGATCTCGGCGTCGTGGCGGAGACGGCGTTCGGAGATCCACGCGTCGAGGTCGGTACCGGCCAACATCACCCGGGCTTGTGCGACGGCCCGGTAGTGGCCGGCGTCCTTCGGCGGTGGCGACCACGTCGTGGCCGGCACCCACCCGAGATGAGTCGCCGCGGTCGAGCTGGTCGGCACCACCCACTTCGGGCCGGGGGGCTGATCGAACAACGCCCGCACCACACCGGCCTTACGCAGTTGCTTGGCCAGCTCGTACACATGCGGCAGATCCATGTTCAGGAACAAGGCCAGGACATCGAGCTGGAGCCCATACATATCCACTGCCAGCCCGGCCGCGAGATTCATCCGCGCGGTCGGGCGAAGCTGCGCGTTCGAAGCGAACATGCGTTGAACCGTGCTGCGCGGCAACCCGATCCGTCGCGCGATCTCGCTCTGTGAATGCCCATCCGAGTGCAGTGCGACTGCTTCGCCGAGAACGTTGTCGATCTCGCGCGCGGTGAGCCCGAGCGTCGCGCGGATCTGCTGATAGGTCGCGCCGAGTTCACGGAGTTCCCGGATGCGTTGGTCACGTTCGGCCGGACGATCAGCCCGGGAAATCCCCTTCTTGTGGTTCATCAGGAGTCGACCTCCTTTCTGCTGGAGAAGCGTGGAAAGCGTTGCACTGCAATGACACCGACTCCGGATGTCTCACCGCGACCTCGCGAATGTCTGACTTGATCCAGGTATGTCCGAGGTTGATGCCCAGCGGTCGGCGCCACGAGCACGGCGGCCGTCGCGGTAACGAAACGAAACTGGTTACGGCCGCCCGTTTCATCGGCTGCGTTCGATGCCGTGCCCGCGGCTGTAGGAGCGGTAGTGCTCGGGGTGGATATCGGCTTCTTTGAGCGGGGAGTGTGCGTCGACCCAGGACATCAAGGCCCGCATCCGCGCGGCCTTCTCGTCTTGGCCGCCGTGCTCGGTCGGGCGGGGTTTGGCCGGTGGTTTGGTCAGGGTGTTGATACGGTTCGCGCTGGGCTGCCGTCTGGCGGTGCGTCGCGGACCGGTCGCGAAGAGTTCTTCGACCTTGACCTGCGGGAACATCGCTTCCAGCACTCGGCAATGTCCCGGGTAGGGGAGGTCTTTCATGTCCCCGGACAGCCACCGGTAGAACTGGGCCTTTTTCGGCGCCCGCCCGATCATGTCGGGTTCGTGCTCGGCCGCGACCTTCTCGTACTCGCGGGTGAACACACTGTGTGTCTGCATATGCCGTGACCGCAGCATCGCTTTCAGCACCGTGCCGTCACCGAGACGGCGGGTCATCGCGACCGCTCCACACCACGACCGCGGCTGTAGGAGCGGTACCGGTCCGGCTCCTGCGCCTGCTGCGGGTGGATGTCGGCTTCTTTGATCGGCGCGGTCGAGGCCGCGTAATCGGCCAACGCCCGCGTGCGAGCCGCGGCGCGTTCGCGGCGATCGGTGACGGCGCTGGCGGTGGGCAGGCCCAGTCGGGCGCGTTGTTCGTCGGCGCGGATGCGGATCTGCTGTTCGGCCCACCGATCCCACACACCGACCGGGTCGTTTCCGGTCAACCGCTCGTGCAGTGCCCGGGCGGGTTCGGGCCACAGTTCGGCTTCGGGGATCTGGACCAGCTGCGCGACCTCGGCCCGGTGCCGTGCGTGGGGTAGACGGCCTTTCACGATCCATCGCTCGACGCTTTTCGGGTTGAGGTTCAGTTGTTCGGCCAACCGGTCCGGGGTCAGGTCGGCCCGGTAGATCGCGTCTCGTAACACCTCGTTGGCGTCCGGGGAGCGGTGGCGTTCACGGCGAGTCTGGTTGGGCCACAACTGTTCCACGTCGACTCCGACCGCTTTGCCGACCGCGTGCCGGTGGACCGGGTACGGCGGGCGCCCGGTGCTGATCCACCGTTCGACCGTTTTCGGGTCGACCCCGACCGACTTGGCCAGTTCGGCCGGACCCATCCCGGCCTCGGTCATCGCCTGCCACAACCGATGATTGGCCCGGGACTGCCCACCCGGGGCAGAGGCGGCGCTCATCGCGACCGCTCCACACCACGACCGCGGCTGTGCGAGCGGTTCCGGTCGGGTTCGCGCTGCGGGTGGATGTCGCGTTCCTTGATCGGGGAGTGCGCGTCGACCCAGGACATCAACTCGCGCATCCGTTCTTGCCGGGCGCGTCCCGTCCCCGGGGTTTGCTGGCGGGTTTGCGTGGTCTCGCGATCTCGCCGCGCCTGGAGTTCGTCGAGATCCTGACTCGCCGCAAGGTGCACCGCGTCGGCGTCACGCCGAGCCTGGACACGTTCGTCGCGGTCGGGGTGAGCGGTGTGCCATTTCCGTTCGACGGCATCGATCGCGGCCTGTGACCTGGGGCGGGCGGGTATCGACCACCATGCCGACTTCTCGAACGCGGTATTCGCTCCCAGTCCGTGCCAGCGAGGAGCCTGGTCGGATCGTTCTACACTGGACATGCTTCTTGGACTCCCATCCATACGAGGCAATGACCGAAGCGAGCTGTAATCGCTCGGTCTCTGAACTCCCCCGTCTTGCAAGGGCGGGGGAGTTCGTATTTCACTCCGGCTCAAACTCGTTGTGTGAGTGTTGGTTTCCGTTGACTTGAGTCGGGGTTCTTTACTGGCTTAAGCCAGTGATGACACTGTACGACTGGCTCGAGCCAGTGTCAATAACTGGCTTAAGCCAGGTTGGGTAGACTTCGCACTATGACCGATAACCGCTTCCCCGATCCCGCTTCCACGCCCGGCCCAGTCGCAAGCCGAAGGGTCGCGGCCGAGCTGCGCGCAGCCATACAGTCGGGAGCTCTAAGCCCTGGCGACAAGCTCCCATCGGAACGAGAACTCGCCGAAACACACCAGGTGGCGCGGAACACTGCGCGCGAGGCCATACGCCAGCTCTCAGAAGCCGGTCTGGTGAGCGCCCAACACGGAAAGGGCGTCTTCGTTCGCTCGAAACCCCGACTCATGAGGTTCGGACAGCAGAGGTATTCAAAAAAGCTCCGCGACCAGACGGGGGTGTCGCCCTTTCAGGCCGAGGTGACAGCCCAAAACAGGGTGCCGAACGCAATCCTCACCCAAATTGGGCGTGTTGTGCCCCCAACGGACGTGGCCGAACGACTGGACGTAGACCCCGACAGCGAAAGCGTTGTGCGACGCGAGAACTGGTATTTCGCAGATGCTGAGCCGATGCAGATCGGGACGACTTACATACCATGGACAATTGCCGAAGGTTCGGTTCTGGCCTTGAGTGATGATCTCGGAAAGGGAGATCTGTACGCGCGATTTGAAGACAAGGGTCACTCGATAACATCAACTCGCGAGGAAGTGACGGCGCGGATGCCGACACCGGAAGAGGTCCGCAATCTGATGCTGCCAGCGGGTGTACCAGTTATCGTCGTTCTACATACCGGCATCGATCAGAACGGCAAGCCGTTCGAAGTGACCGAATTTGTCATGCGCAGTGACTACATGGGCCTCGACTACACGATGCCTGTCGACCAATGAGTGCCGTTTCAGTTCGCCCTCGAGTCAGCGACGACGTTCCGGAACTTGCTCAGGTGTTGATTCGGGTCCACGCTCGGGACCGCTATCCAGTCGAAGGGGTCGCGCGCGCTGAAGACTGGGTCGCTCCGGACCGCGAACTCGCCGCCTGGACCGCACTGCACGAAGGCCAGCCCATCGGACACGTGTCGGTCACGCAGGCAGACCCCGATAGCGAAGTCGCCATCCTGTGGCAGCAACACACCGAAGGAGCGATCGAGCGGCTGGCCATACCCGTGCGACTGTTCGTTGATCCCGATCATCGCAACACCGGCGTAGGCCGGATGCTGCTCGCAGCTGTCGGCCAGTACGCCTCGCGGCGCAATCTGGCGATAGCTTTCGATGTGATGCTGAAGGATCGGGACGCGATCCGCCTGTATGAGGATCTGGGGTGCCGACGGATCGGCGAAGTCGTCCATCAGCACAGCGGAGGAGAGACGGAGCCAGCCGCGGTATACCTCGCGCCAAACAGCCAGTAGGACAGACTCCAAGCAGCGGCCGGTCCAGCGAGGACCGGCCGCAGTTGCGTTCGAGCGGTTCCGACCTGCTCGTAGTCTGCTCGTACTCTGCCCGTAGTAGCGACCCCCCGCCTTTTGCCCGATTCTGTCCCTTCAGAAGGTCTTTGACCTGCGCCTTCGGCGCAGCGCCTCTGCCTGCCCCCGTCCCGATTCTCTAACGCTTCGCTGTTTTTAGAGAATCGGGACGGGGGCAGGCAGAGGCGAGAAGTGGTTACGTGAGCAAGAAAGGAACGGAAGAGAGAGACCAGAAGGGAAGGGATCACCATAAGAGGGAGGGTTGAGAGCGTGTCGCGGAGGGGTGCGAAAGTTGCGTCTAGGGAACGCGGGTTGAGAGGGCGGTGGAGTCGATCGAGGCGTGCGCGGGAGTGCGTGGTTGGGGATGGGCCACAAGTGGAGAGCCGAGGGACGGTCGGTGATGAATTGGCACGTATGCATCAAAGTGGTTGAGGGCCTTTTGCATCAATACGGATTGATGCATAGGCGTCGAACTAGTTGATGGCTACGCATCAACAATGTTGACGCTTAGCCATCAATTCTGGGTAGGGTTTTCGATGAGTTGTTTTGCGGGGACAGTGGTCATGGCGATCGAGCAGACGTGGGCGGCGATCCCGCGCAGCAGTCGCCGCCCTTTCCTCTTCCCCTGTGTCGAACCGCCGGGTTCGTAATGGCGGAGTTGGGTCCGAATGGTCTCGCGCGGTTTAGGTTTCCAGGTCTAGGAGCTCGCATCCGCTGGGGAAGCGAACCCAACCTCTACGACCGCCTCCTCGGCCTCGCAACCACCCTCGTCTGCTGGCGACGACCCGCCAACAGACCCTGACAGGTGTTCATAGAGGGGCATGATGATCAGGTGACCGCAGCCTCATCACCCCGGCGTCGTCGCGTTGCCAACGCCGGGACACATCTCCGTCGGGCCAGACCGGCACCTCGCCGACCGTTACGTCCAGCACGCCGGTTGCAACCGCTTGGAAAGCGCGCTTCCCGAGTAACCAGCCTGACTGCGCCGAGAAGGCGGCGACTCCGAAGAGTTGCAAAACGTGGGCAATCTGTTTTTACGTGGGATGGGTGGTTGAAATTAGGCTCGATCGCGACAGCGATTGGGATCGTGGCTGGCCTTTGGTTCACGACCAACTCCCTACAAGCTACATATAAACAGTTCGGCGTCGCCGAAAGGACTGAGTTCACCAATAGGTTCGCCAAGGCCATTGAGCAAATTGGTAGCGGAAACCTCGACGTAAGGCTCGGGGGCATATATTTACTGGAACGGTTGGCGCGCGACTCTACAGCAGACCGCTCGACGGTGTTTTCGGTGCTGGGGGCTTACGTAAGGACTCATTCTCCGGCTGTTGAAGAATGCGGAACACAATCGCCCCCAACTCTTGCCGTCGATATACAAACGATTCTAGATGTAGTCGGAAGAAGGGAAGGCGGCAATGCATCCGATCGAATAGATTTGTCGGATACTTGCCTTGTCGGAGCGCGGCTTTCGAAACTTCAGTTTTCCTCTGTCGACCTGTCGCGATCAAAAATGCGAGACGTCGTTGCCGACGGCGCTATACTCGAGAATGCGGTCCTAGAAGGAGCGGACTTGCGCGGAGCAAATCTAAGCCACATAAGAGCCCAGGGGGCAATTTTCGGCAATGCCGATCTATCCAATGCCTACATGGATGACTCAGATCTTCGAAGAACTGTTTTTCATAGCGGAACACTGTCGCATGCTTCGCTAATTCAGACTAATCTAGCTCATGCAAGCATGGCATATATGGATTTGTCGGGAACGATTTACACCAGAATGACCGGAGATTCACCATTTGCTGCCGATAGCGAAATCGGGCCTACGATGGAGTGTAATCATCGCGATAAGCAGACCCAATGGCCACCACCGCTTCCATCTTGGAACCACCAGAATTGCGATAATTGACACCAGGCGGTTCTCCTGTCGCCGGTGATGGGTACGCAGAGAGTACGCAGCACTGTCGTGCATCACCTTCACTCACCAACCGCGCAAACGACGAAAGGGCTGGTGAGGCTCACGCCGTCAACAGCCCCAACGTCGCCAGGACAGGCAAACCGGACACAGATCGCTCTCCTAAAGCGGGTGTCGCAGGTTCGAATCCTGCCGAGGGCACAAACCTGCGACAGCGTTTCCGCAGGTCAACAGATTTTTTCCGGACAATGCCCGAATAGCGGGATTGAGAAAACCCCAGGTCAGAAGCGGTTCTTGTAGGGCAGATCGAACATGGGAACGCGCACCGAGCGAATGTGACCGTGCGCGCCGACCGAGGCGAGCACGTCACACCCGCCCCCTTTCGATTAGGGACGCCCCGCTTCACTAAACTTGTTGCAAAACAACAACATTCAGTGGCGGCTGGTTCTACGCTCTCAACCGCCCGACACGTCACCGCCACCGTTCACCCGCTCAGCGGCATTATGGTGCGTTCGTCGTGGCCTACGACAAACGGTTGGAGGACTGCAGCCCCCTGTCGACCGGAACCCGCGGTGGCCAAGTGTCGCCGCGGGTTCCGCCGCGCGGTGTGGCGGTTAATACTGCAACGCCACTCAGGTGAGTGGGTGGCCTCGGCGTTTGTAGTGTGATAGTCGTGCTTGGTGTTGTCGGCGCCGCCGCCAGTGTGACCATGCCCAGATGTGGTCGGCGTGGTGGTGGGGAGTGAGGACGAACGCGATGAGCAGGCGTCGGATTTCCGGTAGCGTGAGCGCGATCATGTCCTCGACTGCGGGGTCGGTTCCCCTTTTGAGGCAATGGTTTTCGATGCCGCGAGCCAGGCCAGGGCGAGCATGGACAAGGTGATGTGGGCGTACCAGGCTCGCCAGGAACGGACCTGGTAGTGGTCGAGGCCGGCTTCGTTCTTGGCTTGTTGGAAGCATTCCTCGATGTGCCAGCGTGAGCCGGCGGTCCAGGCCAGGTCCACCAGTCGTGATCGTGCCGGGCCGTAACACACATAGTAGGAGATCTCGAATTCTCCTTTGCTGTTGGGAGTTCGGGAACGTCGGGCCAGCAGCCAGTGGCCCCGGCCACTGTTCCAGCGCCCGTCGATCGGTTTGCGGGCCCAGTCGAATTCACGGGGCCCGTGTGCGCCCGCGCCGACCGAGAGCCGCTGCCACGCCCTCGTGGGCAGTTCCGCGATCAGCGTGTCCGCGCGGTCGGTCCGTTCGGCGCGGGTGGCGAACCGGTCGTCACGGCGGGTGGCCATCACATGGAACACGTCGTGGGCTTGGAGCCAGTCCCGCAGATATCCCGCCTGGCCGTAGGCTTCATCAGCGGTGAACCAGGTAAACGGGACTTTCGCTGCCAGGGTCCGTTCCAGCATGGCGATCACCTGCCGCGGTTTGGTCGCGAACTCGACCTCGTCGGGAACATCAGCGGCCCGGCAGCGATCACGATCGAGGGTCCAGGACTCGGGCAGATACAGTTCCCGATCGATCAGGCCGTGACCGCGTGCGGAGGCATAAGCCAGGAAGACCCCGATCTGGCAGTTCTCGGTGCGCCCGGCGGTGCCGGAATACTGGCGTTGCACCCCAGCCGATTTCACGCCCTTCTTCAGGAACCCGGTCTCATCGGCGATCAACACCGCCTCGGGATCACCGAGGTGTTCGACCACGTAATCACGCACCTCGTCACGAACGCCGTCGATGTCCCAGTCGGCTTTACGCAGTAGCCGCTGCATCCCGTTCGGACACACCTCACCAGCCCGTTCGGCCAAAGTCCAGCCGTTCTTCCGTTCCAGGCCCGCGACCAGACCCGATACGTACTCCCGCGCACGAGCTCGAGGCTCGGAACGACAGAACCGACCCCCGATCCGCGCCATCAAAGAATCGAGTTCGGCCACCAGCCGATCCAACATCACCCGACAGGTCTACCAGCACCGATTCATGCGAGTGACGTTGCAGTATTAAGGGCAGACGGGCCGCCAGAGGGTGCCGCAGCCGTAGTTGGGGAACAGGAGCTGGAATATCGAGCCGACCACATCGGCCGAGCCGGTCGAGAGATCGATGTCGGCGGCCGCGGGCTCGCTCGGAGCCTGCGCGTGGGCGGGGGCGGCGCCGATCAGCACCGCGGCGGCGAGCGCGGCGCCCGCGATGAGTTTGATACCTCTGTTCACGTGTAATCCGTTCTCTTACAAGCGATTTTGAAGCTCAAGTGGCCTCGGGTAAGGGATCGGCGGGCGAGTCCCTTTTGTTACGAACGATCTCGCGGTACTCGGATCAGTCGCGATAGATCCGGACGTAGGCGTTGGTGACGGTGCCGATGCTCATGGGGCCAAGGCAGGATGCCGAGCCCCCGCCGGACGGGCTGAAGGAACCGCTCCAGCTGCCTCGGTAGGGGCCGACGGTGACCAACGGGAACGCATACGGCACAGGCGCCAGGCCGAAGCACTCGACGACCAAGTTGTACTCCCGGCCCGCGGGCGCGTCGACGTCGTGACAGGCCGCCGTCGCGCTGACGAGGTCCCGGGTGACGGCGCAGTCCTCGGGCGCGGCGTTCGCGGTGCCGACCCCGAACACCGCGACGCATCCAAGGACCGACGCCGCGGCGACCGTGATTCGAGTGGCGGCGACTGTTCTGCTCATGAACATCCTCCTAGAGTTGACATCCAGATCGAGCGTGGTCACAGGGTTGTTAACACAGGCTGGGCACTGTCACTTCACCGGCGGAAACCCGTTCGCAAACATAGTTCCCGACCGTCGCGGACCAGGAGGTTCTCCAGATACACTGCGCCGCTGAAAAATTCAGCTAGGTATGCGATACCGATGCTGCTGGAGGCAGTCCAACGACTACAGGGCAACCCCGACGCTCCACTGATGGTCACGACAGGACGTTTCTTCGTCGCACTTCCCGGCGGCGGCATGGCCGCCATCTCGGAGATACCGGTCCCCGCCGGTGTTGCCGCACAACGAATGTACAAAGTCGACGGCGGCGGGCTCCTCATCGAGAACGCCAACGGCCTGCAATGGTCCACCGACCCCGGACAAGAAACCACCCTCGAAGACACCGGCTCATAGCGCGAAGCATGTCCACGGCCCGGCGCTTGGCCGCTGGGCTCAGAATTTTCCCCGAGCGATCTCCCGCAGCGCGTCCTTCTCCAGCTCGGCATCCGCGAGCAGCCGCTTCAACCGGGCATTCTGCTCCCGCAGCTCCTTGAGTTCCTTCGCTGCGTCGGTGTCCACACCGCCGTACTGGCGGCGCCAGTTGTACAACGTCGCCGTCGACACCCCGATCTCTGCGGCTACCTCTTCACCGGTCTTACCGGCGGCGGTCAGCTCGTCGGCACGGCGCAGCTTCCGCACGATGTCCTCCGCGGAATGCCGCTTAGGGTCCTGCCATGTCCCTCAGTGTCCCTTCTCGGCCCTCACCAGGCCAAACAGGACTCGAATACCGAGCGGTCTCATTCATCGGGGACCGGTCACGGCCCACCCCACCCAAAATGCCGACCATCTTCTACATCAACGAACCCCAACCCCAAATCAACTGATCAGCACTGTCTCACTTGACTTGACACATACCGGAGCCCCGCGACAGAAGATTGATCGACTCTGACAACGTCGTACACGAACGGGACGGCTGCGTTGTGCGCCGACCGCCTGTCTGGATGCTGGCGCGGGCCGGTGACTGCCGAAGGGCGCGAGTAACATTGCGGCGTGAGTAGTTCTGGGGGGATACCGAATCCAAGTCAGGGGCTTTCTGTCGTACCTGACGAAGTCGTTGAACTCGGCCAGCACATGTCGGACTTGGTTCAAGCGCTGAAGTCGGCTCTCGATATCGCTACCCGGGAGGTGGACGGCCTAGCTGGCAGCTGGACCGGAACAGCTGCGGACACGTTCGGCCAGGGGTGGAGCACGGTCCACGAAGACGGGACTCGATTGCTGAACTCGCTTGCTGATCTGGCCAGTTCGCTCGGCGTGGCAGCAGGTAGTTACCAGCACCAGGATGGCACGTCCGCTGTGAACCTCGGCTCGATGAGTCTGGATCTATGAGCAGCCGTTTCACCGTCGATGTCGATCAACTCGAGCAAGTCGCAACCCAGTTGAGCGGACTGGCCGGGTTCATCGAGGATCAGCTCGATGGGCTCGACAGCAGAGTCGCCGCGATTCTTTCGACAAACTGGAACGGCGTCGCCGCAGGAGCATTCGGCGATGCGCATTCTCGATGGGCGACCCAGGCAGCACAATTCGTCGCCAGTATCCGTACTGCGAGCAGTACGGCGCAACAAGCTCGGGATCGCTACGTCGCGGCCGCTGACCTCAACCGCCAAATGTCATAGGGTCGGGTATGGGGTGGGACATCGATGCCAAGGATTATGAGCGGGCGGCCAAAGAGTGTCACGATCTTGCGACGACGGTACTCGTCCGAGTCGGTGCGCTGCACAAGGAACTGACCGGATCGTGCACTGGAATGGCCGGTGACTACTCCACCACGCAGCAGTGGATTGCGGCGTATGAATCCGCTACCGCGCAGTGGGTCTCGACGGGCACCCTGTTGGCGGATGCGCTGACGAGATATGGCGATGTGCTCGCGGCCATGGCGTACAACTGGGATATCTCGAATCAGACTCTGCCGCATCCCGATCGTCCGGTTCATTCTGCATCAAGTGGCAGCCCCTACAAGGAATCACACACTGCCAAGGGGTCGAATGGTGCAGGGATAGATATCAAGGGCGTTGGTCTATCGAAAGTCGAGCCGATCCCCAACGGCGATACCGATAAACTACGGAGAGCTAAAGATCGAGCCTGGCTCGCACACGCTCTGCATCCTGATCTGGCTGAAGCCGGAGATCGGATCAAACGGATCGGCTACAACTTCGACCATTCCACCGACGTCAACGTCGACGACATCAGAAAACGGTTGAGAACAATCCAGGATGCGGCTATCAGCATCGCGGATGCCTCGAAGATCATCGAGTTCTCCGTCGGCGACTACCTCGACACTATGGAGACGTTACGCACCTCGATCAAAGAACGCCTGGAAGAGAAGATTTCGAGCGTGACGGTCACGATCGACCTGACCATGGTGGTGGTCAAGTGTGCCGCACCGATCTTCAGCAAGGATCTCGAGGATCCGGTGTATATGACAGTGACAACCAGCAGATTCTCGGTTGTGGTGAGCAGTCTGCCATTCGCCAAATTGCCCCCTCTCGACTTCCATGCTTCGCAGTTGCGCGATATCATCGCGCTGCCCATAGTATTGATGGAGGAAGGCTCTGGCACCGGCGACCAGCCCGGGAGCGAAAATAATATCCCCGCACCGGTCTTGACGACTGCTAGCGAGAAATACGTGCGAGACAAACACTATCCGGGTGGCCCGCTGAATACTGATCGGAAGAGTACCTTCTACGCTACCGAGGATCCTTACGCGCTCGTGGACGCTGCGAAGAACAGCCCGCCGATCGATCAGGGCGACGGCACCTATCGGCGGGAAGTTACAGTGCCCGGCCGATACATCGGAAACGAGTCGAACATGCGGGGTGGCGCAGCAACACAACGGTATATCGTCGTTCACGACCGGTTCGGTGCGGTAATCACGATGCACCCCGCAGGAGACGAGTAGGGATCAGGTGGCTTTAGACATCGTCGTACAGGACATCAACCATGCCGAGACACACCACTTCGGTGACGATGCGGACGAAACGCTGTACAGGCTGTGCGCGGCGCAGCCCGAAACCAGTTTGGTACGGGGTATCTACCGGTACGGCGACACCATGTTCAACCGGTACCAGCTTGGCTTGATCCTGGATCAGATCGAGGCGATCGAGGTACGGACCGATGCCGAGCGGCAGGCTGTCGACCTCTTGAGGCGCGCGTCATCGATCGCGCTTCGCACCAACGGATATCTCCTGTTCATCGGCGACTGACGGACAGCACCAATCAGATACCAGGCGCGCATGCCGCGTGGGCGATGGACCATATCGCGCCAGCAGCAGGGCGACATACCCAACATCGTGGGAAGTAGCCAGCCCGACCAAACATCATCATTACCCGCTCATAACTGACAACTATCCGCTTCGATCACCAACTGCCCACCAAGAAACCGCAGGTCGTCCCGTTGTCATGCTCGACACACCCCACCCGGGGCGCAATCGAGTTGGCGACCGGATGACCAGCTCCCGCAGAGCATCGCGATCCCTCAGACAGTATATGTACCCACGATGACCAGGCGTTTCTCAGTTGCCCATGTTGTGCGTGTCCTGCCGAGGGCACAGTATTATTGCCGGTCAGGCGATTACCTTGCCCAGCTCGACGGCACCGAATCCTGATTCGTTAGCAGTTCGTACGCGGCGGAAAACCCGTACGCACCGCCATCGAGCGTCGTGGCAACGTCGTCCAGACCATCATCGAACGAGTCACTGTAGAAATCGTCGGTAGTGAGTCCAGCAAGTCACCGACACCGCGCATCCGCCCATCGGTAGCCGAAGCAACAGGGCACCGCTCGCAAGCGATCTATCCCGAACCCATCCCTAGACCGGAACCACCGTGAGAACGGGATCGAGCCCGACGAAGTCGTCGACATTGGCGGTGTAGAGCGGAAGGTCGTTCGCCGACGCGATGGCCGCGATCAGCAGATCCATCTTGCGCGGCTTGGGATTTCGACCTTTCGCGATGACCGGTTCGGCCATCGTCGCGAACCTGCGTGCCGCTGCCGAGCATAACGGCAGCGCGTCGAAAGCGTGTTCCACCTCGAGCAAACGCTCAGTGCGAAGGGCCTGCGTTTTCGGATCGTCGGCCAACGCGATACCGAGCCCGAGCTCAGCCAGCGTGACCGTGCTGATTCGAGAACGTACCGGAAGTCTGGCGTCATCGATCCGCGCGATATCGATGAGAACGCGGGTATCGAGCAGACCGATAGGGTGCCGCTCGGTCGGCGTGTCAGTCATCGAGACGATCCTCGCCGAACGCGACGTCGATCTCCGCACGCTCCTCGGCAGCACTGCCCGCCGCCGCGAAATGTGCGAACCGCGCCTTCAAGTCAGCGGTTACACAATCCCGCTGCGCGCGGATAGGACGTAGCTCCCCGACCGGGTGCCCGTTTTCAGGTGATGATGAAATCGTCGCCCGCCTCGAGCGCATCCATCACACTCGCGCTGCCGTTGCGCAGGTCGGCTTGTGTGATCGTCCTGGTCATTCGCTCCACAATAGCTACGCGTGCTATTGGTCGCTAAAGCCTGAGTGAGCGTCCGGTAGCCAAATCAGGCGCTCGGGCGGCCCCAGTCGGACCGGCCGACGGCGAGCTGTGGAGCCCGAGTGACCGTATCGGGTCGTTGGCCCCAGACGAATCGCTGGAGCGTCGCGCCTACCCGTGTCGTGCCACGTCCTCGCACAGGATGCTCGGCCAGCGGGCGAGATCGGCCGGTGTGTGCGCCACCTCCAGTGTGGCTTTCGGCAGCAGATCCACGAGCGCCTCGGCTGTCGACACCGGATGGGCGGGGTCGTCGATCCAGGCCAACACCGTGGTCGGCACCTCGATCGCGGCGATCGCCTCGGGGGCGGGCAGGTCGCTCATCGCTGCACCGCGGAACAGTGCGGGCAGTAGGTGCTCGGCGACATCCGGCACGGTTTCCGGCGTTCCGACGGTGGCCGGCGGGCGTGGCGCGGTGAGATCGGCACCGAGGAAGGCGTCGAGTCCCTGCTCCTCGATCATGCGGGCATTCTTCCTGTAGATGTCGGCCTTCGCGGCGCGGGTGCGCCAGGCGGTCGCGGGCACCAGCAGGGTGAGGCCGGCGAATCGGCCGGGGTCGCGGACAGCGGCATGCAGCAGTGTCCCGGTGCCCATCGAAGGACCGACACCGTGCACCTGCTCACCGGGGAACCAGTGGTCGAGCAGCTTCAGCAGGTCATCGGCCAGAACCGGCCACCGATAGTCCTCCGGGACGGCACGACCCGTCGAATGGCCGTGGCCGCGCGCGTCGTACCGCAGCAGTCGGGTTCCGCTGAGTCCGCGGCCGAGATCGAGGTCCATCAGACGGTCGCGGTGGCGGCTGGAGGTCAGGCCGTGGAGTTGGACGACGGGGTGGCCGCCCTCGTCGCTCAGTTCCACATCGAGGTCGGCGCCGGGGACGCGGAAGGTCGGCACGGTGGCTCCAGGGTTGGTGAGACGCTCGGGAAGGGGCCTAGGATACCGGCATGCGGCTGACCAATGTCGCGCATCTGCGCCTGCCGTTCGGCCGCTTGCTGGGCTACGACGTCACCGCGGGCAGGGTGGGCCGTTCGCTTCCGGTGTCCTTCGACCAGAGACGCCACGTCGGCGCGGGCGACCGAGCGGGATCGTGGATGGCGTTGTCGTTCAAGCTCTCCGCGCCGGTTCCGCCCGGCGAACTCGCGACCGCCTGGCTGGCGGTGATCGAGCGCCACGGCACGCTGCGGTCGGTCTTCGTACCGGGCGAGGACGGCGAGCCGCAGCTGCACGAGGTCGAGATCCTCCCCGGCGACTGGGTAGAGCATGTGATCGCTCCGGGGCAGGCGGTCAATGACGCGCTGCGCGCCGTGCTCGACCGTGCTTGTTCACCGTACGGTCGTCCGTCGCACCGGCTATGTGTGCTCGAGACTGCGGTAGGGCCGACCGTGGTTGTCGCCGCCGATCATTCGCACGTCGACATGTGGTCGATGCTGGTAATCGCGCGCGACCTGCTCGCCGGGCTGGCCGCGGCGCAGAAGGGCCGTTCACCGTCGTTATCGCCTGCCCCAGCCTTCGCGGAGCACACCCGCGCGCTGCGGGACCGCCCGCCGGCGCCCGCCGAGGTGCACCGCCGCTGGGCAGAGGTGCTGGCAGGCAGCGGCGACGTGATGCCACGGTTCCCGCTGCCGCTGGGTGAGGCGACGTTACAGGAGGAGCGCGTGGAGGTGCGCGATGTCCTCGACGTCGACGACAGCGCCGCGTTCTCGGCGCAGGCCCGCGACGACGGCGTCTCGACCTTGGCGCTGGTGGTGGGGGCGATGACCGAGGTGACCCACGAGTTGGCCGGCACCGCACTGCGGGCCGTGTTTCCGGTGCACAGTCGGTATGACACCACCTGGCACGACTCGGTGGGGTGGTTCATCACCAACTCGGTGCTCGAGTCGGCCGACTCCGATCCCCGTGCCAGCGCGGAGGCGGTGAAGGAGGCAGTCCGGATGGGGTCCTGGCCACTGGAGGACATCCTGCGGCCGTGGGGCGGGATGCCCGAGGCGCCGGGGATGTTCGCGATTTCGTGGCTGGACCTGCGTCGGCTGCCGGTGCGAGTCGACGCGACCGGATTGGAGGCGCAGTACGTCGGCGCGACGATTCGGACCGACGGCGTGATGCTGTGGTTCGTCCTCGACGAGGCTGGGCTGCACCTGCGCTGCCGGTACCCGGACACTCCGGAGGCCCGGCGGCACGTCGGCGCCTGGCTGGACACGCTGATCGCCCGACTGCAGTCACGGGCACGGGCTTCGGTCGGTGGTCGGCTCCGACTCGGCGACCGGATCTATCGTGTGCAGCGGGCCGGGCGTGCCGACGTGCCGGCGCTGGTCGCACTGCTCTCCGACGACGAGATCGGCCGTACCCGCGAAGGTTCCGAAATTGCCCGCTACGAGGAGGCGTACGACGCCGTCACCAGGGATCCCTCGCACTATCTGGCCGTGGTCCGGAACGAGGGCGACCGGATCGTCGGCACCATGCAACTCACCATCATTGCGGGGCTGTCCCGTGGCGGCGCCACCCGCCTCCAGATCGAGGGAGTTCGGGTCGCTGCCTCGGAACGCTCTCGCGGCATCGGAACCGCGATGCTCGAGTGGGCGCACGACCACGGCAGGCACCGAGGTGCGACACTCGCGCAGGTCACCACAGACCGGGTCCGCGAGCGGGCTCACGCCTTTTACGCGCGGCTCGGGTACGACAACAATCACGTCGGGCTGAAGCGGGCGCTCTGACGGATTCCCGGCGCTCGCTCAGGGTGCGAGAGGGGCGCCTCGTCCAACGTCCGGCGGTGACTGAACCGCCGTGGCAGTCAGCGGGTAGGTCGACGAATTCCGGTGGCGAGCCGCGACACCGAAACGATCGAGTTGTACGAAGAGTCGCGGCTCGAACCGGCGCTTCCAGCCCAGGTGATTCAGCGACAGTATCTGGCGGGGACAGAGCCCAGCACCCACTCATTTGATGAAGGGAGCAACCCCCCATGCCACAGGCACTCGCGGTCGAGTGGACCACGGCCGCACTGCCCTGATTTCAGGGTAAGCCAGGTGATCGGTGAATCCGGCATGGCCGGAAGGACGCCGTCCTGAGTTCAGGAGCGAGGTCGGGGTGATGCGGATGCCAGGAGCGGGTGCGGTTCGTAGGTCACCTCGACGGTGTCGATCGGCGGGTCGAGGGGATTGTCGTTGCGGTGGGCGATGACTCGGACGTAGCCGAGGGTCTCGCCTCGGTCATGTTGCAGGGCTTGGATTTCGGTGGTGTTGTCGGGGGCGACGGTGTGCTGCCAGTCCAGCCAGCGGCGCCATCCCTCGGGCATGGTGTCGGCGAGGGTGACGTCGAGGATGCCGCTGCGCTGCCAGTGGCGTCGCCACCAATGCGCCGAGTGTAGGCAGGCCATGGCGGATTCCCACCAACGGCGAAGATGATCGGGGATCGGGCCGTCGATTTCGTTGGTCAGGCCGGCACCTGCGATGGCGACGGGCCCGCCGGGGCGGACGAAGGATGCCAGGTAGTTGGCGTAGAGGTCATCGGTGCCGTAGTAGACGAAGGAGTCGATGCTGATGACGGCGTCGAAGAATTCGGGCGCGAACGGCAGCGCACGGGCGTCGGCCCGGACCGGGAACACCGCGTCCGCGACGCCGGCGTCGCGGAATCGTGCAGCGCGTTCACCGGGATCGAACCACAGGTCGGTGGCCCAGACCTGCACCCCGTATTCGCGGTGCAGGAACACCGAGGACGCGCCCCGGCCGCAACCGAGGTCGAGTACCCGCATGCCGGGTGTCAACTCCATTGCGCTGGTGAGCCATTCGGTCAGCCACAGTGAGTTCGCGCCGCCGCTGACGCTGCCACGAATCCAGTCGGGGTGGTAGGCACTGCTGCGGGGGAACATGTCGCCGCTCACGGTCGGGAGTCCTTTCCGAGGGGGCCGAGTTCGCCGTAGTCGGCGCTGCGTTCGACGATGCGGTGTCCGGCGACGCGGAATCGGTAGGTGCGCGCGACGCTGAACCGCACCCCCGTCGCGGGGATGACACGGGTGGGTACGCCGTGATGGTCGTGCACAATCAAGGGCCCGGTGTGACGGCCGCTCATGTCGGCCGCGACGACGACCGTTGGCCCGCTTCCTGCGATCGCGCGGAGGGTCCAGTTCAGGTCACTGAAGGCGCGGCGCAGCCAACACGATGTCGCCCAGACCGCATCTGGCCCGGTGTCTCTACAGGCTGTCGGTGCGTAGTCGCCGGGCCGGTTGACCGCGTCGGCGGCGAACAGGGCGGCGAAGTCCTTCGGGTCGCCATGGCTGAGCAGCTTGACCGCGAGCACCGCGAGCAACTGCGCCTGTGTCGGCCGGGCAGGGGCGGTGTGCGCCGGGTCGGTGGTGAGCGCGGCGGTCACGGGCCGACCCAGATCAGCAGTACCGACGCCGCTACAGACAGCGCGAGAAACCCTGTGGGGGCGGCAATCTCACCGTGCCGCGCGCGGATGTGCATACCGACCGCAGCGGTGAAGTAGGCGACCAGGCCTACGGCTGCGGCGATGGATAATGGCGGCCACAGCAGACCGACACTCAGGCCGATCGCGCCGGCGAGTTTGATCACCCCCAGCGTCGTGAGGTGCCGGGCCGGGAAGCCGACTGCGGTGACAGTGGCGACGATCGCGGGTTGGCGTGCCAGGGTCGCCACTGCCGAGCCCGCGACCGCGAGGGCCAGCAGACCGGTGACAGCCAGCGTTGCGATGTTCATTTCGACTCCTGTAGTGCATCAGAGGTTTTCGGCGCCGCGAGGAGCGCGGCACCAAGGGCGGCGGGCCACAGCACCACCAGCACCCGGCCGTTCGGCCGCCGGACACGATCCGTCATCTCCACTCCATTTCGCAATACAACCTGTCAGATGAAAGACTGCGCTTTAGCCGGACAGGTTGTCAAGCGAATATGGGAAGATGGCAGGTCCGACAAAGCGCGAGTACGACCAGCGCGCCCGCGCCGAGGCAGCCGAGCGGACGCGACGCCGCATCCTCGACACGGTGGCCGACCAGTTGCGACAGGCGCCGACCGAACCGTTGAGCTTGGACAAAGTCGCGCGGTCGGCCCAAGTGTCACGCTCGACGGCCTATGCCGATTTCGGTTCCCGGGCAGGTCTTTTCGACGCGTTCGTCGCAGACTTGTCCGCACGGAACGGCCTATCCGAACTGACTGCGGCTGTCACCGCCGCTGATGCCCGCGAGCATCTGCGGGATGCTGTCGCGGCGGCGTGGCTTACCTGGCCCAGCGGCCGCATGGCGGCGGGGCGCCGCGCGACGATGTCTCGGTGGACTGGGCCACCCATTGTTTCGGCATGTCCGAATCCGCAAGCCAGCCGATACGAGATACAGAACATGGGCAACCGGGACGGCAACTCACCGGGATTCAGGACTGGCCGAAGCAATCCACCTGCCATGCAACAGTGCGGCCAGCACCCGCGCGGCAATGTTGATTATCAGAAATCCAGCGCCGACCAAGGAAATTCGCTTCGATGTCGGCTGGGGTATTCGACGGTGAGAGCACCTCGCCGACCAGGACCGTGTCCGCTGCGCGAACATCGGCCCCCGGCGGAAGACAACGGCGCATCATGAAGTCCGGTGTCACGAAGTCGGACTTGCCCGCATACCCGAAAAAGACATCGGTCTCGAGGTTCACCCGCCAGCATTGTTGCGGATGCGACGACATCTCGTCACGAGCACAGCGTTCGATTTCGTGAGTCAGGCAGCTTCTCGAGCTCTTCCCACGTCATGGACTCAGGAAGGTCGGGGCGCTCAGCGCGCGACGTGCTCGGCACGACCATTGGCTCATGCTACCCACGGGGCGACTTCCACGAACCCAACGACGACCAGCGCTCGAGGTAGTGCGCGGCCGACGTCACAACTCAGGTTGCCGCAGAGCGCGCCGGCTGGACGACGCCGAGCTGCTGCATCATCCCGAGCGCATCCCAGCATACCCAGCCTTCGACGGCCTTGCCGTCCCGGAAGCGACTAATCGTAATTCCTTGAACGACAGACGATTTGCCTGTCGCGTGCATACCCATCATCTCGCCGTCATTGGTTCCGGTAGCCGTCCATCGGGTAGTGACAAAGTCACCTTCGGCGATCTGTTCGTTGACAAGGAACCGTAGATCCGAGAACGCGGCGAGGTACATCTGCGCGAGCTGTTTGACACCGTCGGGGCCGTGGGTATCGGCGAACGGATTCTGTGGATCGTGGTCGATGTAGTCGACCGCGACTACCTCCTCGAATGCGTCGAGGTCTCGCATGTTCCAAGCGTCGAAGACGCGCTTGGCGGCGGCCTTGTTCTGCTCTGACATGGCGTTTCCTATCTATTGGTAGTACCGAACTGGCGAAGGCGGCTCGGAGTCGCTGCAGGCAGCATTCGCGGTGCCCGGCGTTGAGTATGGCGTGGCGCGCGGGCCGCGCTGCCGACGGTGAAGCCAGGGCCACGGCCCGGTGTAGGGACGCTGTCATCACGGAGGATGCCCGTCCGAATGTTGTCGGCGGGCATCCAACTACCCACCGATCACAAACCTTGAAGCCGGTGTACGCAAATCATTGTGCGCCTTTTTCGTGCGTAAGGTAAGCCCTCCGAGAAAGCGGGGGAACCTCACAGTCGGGGTCCCCCGATACCGCTGCCCGTGCTGCGTCAGTCGCCGTGCCGCTACTCCAGCCAACTCTTTCGCTGGTAGTACCGGTCCATCTCCTCCTCGTCCAGCGTCGGCTCGCGGTGGCGTGAGTCCGGCTCGGACGGGACAGTCGAGAGCGTCTCGCGCGCGAACCGGCTGAACGCCGTCTCCTGTTCCGGCGACCCGGCGCAGAAGGAATCGGGGCCCACGGAATCGGCCGGGCCGGGATATCCGCTGTTCAGGGCGTCGGTGCGGAGCTCAGTGAGCGTGCGTAGGCGAGGGTCGTTCTCGATGTGGGCGATGGCCGCGGATATCGCCGTGCGAGACGCCTCGACGGCCTCCGCGTGCAGGCGCACGATCTCCGCGCACAGCACGTCGGGATCGAGCTCGCGCCCCCGGTCGGTCAGGCGGATCGCGCGCAGCGCGCTGTCGCCGCCGACTTCTATTCGGGCGTAATAGTTCTCGGACCGGCTGCTCGTGTCGCGCAGCGCTTCCTGCAACCGGTCGATCTGTCCGAAGAGCGGGTCGATATCGGACATGCGGCGAATTCCCCCTTCGTGCCTGATTCGAGGCAGTCTATAGTTGCCGCGACGGCGTGATCCAGTCGACCTGAGGGAGCAGGTGTGGGTGGGTATGACGATCTCGTTCTGGACCCGGATTCTGTGCGGGCGTTGGCAGATGGACTGGGCACGAGCGGCCAGTGCGTGACCGTCATCGGCCGCGGCGGCGCGGTCGCCGATGGGATCTCGGACGGTTTTCCCGGCGCCGATGTGGGTGGGGCGTGTAGGTACGGCGCGCGCTCGGCCGACAAGGCGATGGGCTCGGCCGGCACCGCGCTCATGGAGTTGGGCGGATCGGCGGTCGCCGCGATCATCGCCTTCCAGCAACGTGATTCGGCGAGCGGTCAGGCCATCTCGAACCAGGGCTAGGCCCCCCGGTGAGCAAGAATGCGACCGTGCCGCAGGTACTGGCGTGGCGGCCGGAAGCGCTCGGCGCGCAAGCCACCGAATGGGAGCGGCAGGCCGCCGAACTGCGCACCGCCCTCGATACCCAGTGGCGTGCGGTCGACGGATCCTACGACAGTTGGAAGGGCGCGGCGGGCGAGGCCATGCGCACCCGATTCGAGCAGGTGCGCACCCAGACGCTGAAGGTCGTCGAGGCTCAGGAGATCGCGTGCGACGCGGCCCGGCTCGGCCAGTTCGCCTTCGCCTCGGCGCGTTCACGCGTGGAGTCGGTGAAAGCCACCGCCGAGAGCAAGTCGTTGGCCGTGAAGGACGATGGCACCTGCGAGATCCCCGAGACGGTCAAGCAGCGGATCTACTCCTCGGTCGATGGCGACGCGAACCGCTACAGCACGGCCATCGCCGCACTGATCCTCGACGCCGACGCCCAGACCGCAGCGCTGAAACAGGCGCTGAACACGGCGGCCGACGCCGATACCGCCACCACCAAGAGTATCGAGACCGCCTTCGCGAACCTGCCCGACGGAGCGGCGTTCGGCAACGGTTCCCACACCGCGACACCCACGGTGAAAACACCGCCGAGGAGCGGCACCGCCGAGGAGAACCGAAAGTACTGGGATTCGCTGACCAACGAGGAGAAAGCCCTCGTGCTCAGCACACAGCCCGCCGCCATCGGCAATCTCGACGGCCTGCCCGCCGACGTCCGGGATCGGGCCAACCGGGAAGTGCTGCGCACCGAGCAGGCGCGATTGCAGCGCGACGTCGACACACTCACCTCGCAGGTCAACGCGAACCCCAAGGCGGACGGCCTGGCACAGCGACTGGAGGATCGCCAACAGCGTCTCGCGGATGTCAAAGCCGTGCAGTCCGCGATCAATCCGCCCGCGAACTCCGGCGGTAGTCCGCAAACACCGCGAAAACTGCTGATGTTGGACACGCAGAGCGGGCGTCAGGTCCGCGCCGCCGTCGCGGTCGGTGATCCGGACAACGCGGACCATATATCGGTCGCGACGCCAGGGTTGAGCACCAACGCCCGCGAATCCCTCGGCGGCATGGTGGGTGAGGCGGAAACATTGCAGCGCGAGGCCGAGCGCCAGCTGCAATTGCAGGAGAAGGGGAACGAGTCCGTTGCCGCGGTCGCCTGGATCGGCTACGACCCGCCGCAGAAAAACGCGCTCGACATCGGCAATGTCGCGTTCGAGGGACGCGCCGACGAAGCCGCGAAGCCGTTGGCGAACTTCTACGAAGGACTCGACACCGCGAGCAACAAGAACGACCCGCACATCACCGCTCTCGGCCATTCGTACGGCTCCCTGGCCACCAGTCAGGCGCTGCAAGAGAGCGGCAACGCCGTCGACGACGTCGTCTTCTACGGCTCCCCGGGCCTCGGCGCCGACCTGCCGGTACCCATGCAGTTGTCACAGCCGCTGGGCTGGTTGTCCAATGCCACCGGAATCAACGACGAGGTCGGCTCCGCGGCGGATCTCGGACTACAGTCCGGCCACGTCTACGAGATGAGCGAACGCAACGACGGCGTGGCCAGTGCCAACGCATTCGGACGCAGCCCGAACCGGATGCCCTGGGTCACCCATCTCAGCACCGAGGAGATAACGGTCGACGGCACCGAATACACCGGCGCCACCGGCCATTCGGAATACCCACGAACCGACCCGTCGACCGGTGCGTTGCACCGATCCGGCTACAACCTGGCAGCCGTTGTCGCGGGTATTCCGAGCAATGCCATCAGTCCCAACGGCTGACGATGACGAAAAAGACGAGAGCAACCCTGTCGGCTCTGGCTGCGATCGCGATCGCGCCACTGCTGGCATTGCTGACTATCGTGGGAGTGTATGTGTCGAGTGACAATTCGAGTGAGCCATCCGGCCCGACGGAAACCGCGCGGGCCGCCGAAACCCTGCTCACGAGGCCGACGATGGAGACTTCGATAGAGCAGGTCCGTTCGGTGGTCGAGCAGATCGCCGCAGCGGGTAATCAGATCGATCCACGTCTCGTGTTCGAATATGTCCGTTCCAGTTCGACTCTGGACTGTGCCGCTCCCTTCGACCGGACCAAGGGGCGAAACCATATCCTGCAAGATTTCTACGCGGATGGTCCGGTGCCGGAGGCGTCGTGGAACGTCTTCCTCGAGCGTGCCCGCGTGATAGCGGCGACCGCCGGTGCGACCGCGGTCCAGGTGCTGGCGAATGCGCCCGCCGACGGTGACCGCCCTGCCGTGCACGATGTGTGGTTCACCAGCGCGGACGGTGTGATCATCAAAGTCGCCAGTAAGCGCGCGACGGTTATCACTGGTTCGACCGGTTGCCGCCTGAACAGTGCCGACTTCGGCTCCCCGATCCGGTAGGACCGCGGCACGCCACCCATTCGTGCGGACGAACAAGATGCGAGCAACCTACCTATCGGCGAGTAAGCCGCCGTCATAAGTGGGTATATTTCAGCAATTCCTGTCGCGAGCCGCCATCCCTCTTTAATACTGTTCAACACGTCGAGCCAAGCCCCACAGATAAGCGGCCGTTACCCGGGACCGATCATTGCCGCTTGTCGGCAACTCGAGCCGGTCATTCAGTTTCAACTGCCGCTTTTCTAGCTCAGTCGCATTATCGGCGTGTAATGTTTGCATAATTCACCAAGAGAACACCACTCGATGATGATATTCGAGTCTGCGATATGACGAAAGCACTACTACGACAAGATATTCGGCGCAGCACTGCGCGTTCATGAGCTACTGTTGCCGCACCATTACGACCCATAAACAATCCGGAAGCAAGGCAGTTTTCTAACGCTAGATCCGGTTCAGCCTTTCTGCTGTACCATGGGCGCGTGAGTATACTGTTGAGCTTCACATCGACTCTCGCCATCATCTTTATCGTGCCGATTCTGATCTATGCAATATTTACAGCACTTTTTGGCCTGAAGGAACCAGAGAAAAAGCTCAGCTTTTTTGCTGGTGTGCTGCTCCAAAAAATCGGCACCACAATAGGCTTTACTAGTTTGTTCTATCTCGGCAAAGATAATATTGCCGACCACTGGCTTCTATACGGCTTCACCTGGTTCGTAATGTTTGCATTTACAGAAATAGGTCAGACATTCATGCCGAACTACTCCAAAAAGGAGGCTATTGCGGGTATTATATCGGAGGTTATCTATTTTCCGCTTGCCGCCTTCGTAGTAGCGACCATCGCGGCGTAATATGACTTGGTTGACAATTCCGCTGCTTGCCGCCCGAACAGCGCCGACTTCGGCTCCCCGACCGGGTAGGACCGCAGCACGCCACGGACTTGACTGTTGTTGCGGTGCGGTCTTTTTCGTCGTGGAGGCACCGCAGATCGTGGACGACGAGTTGTGAGCAGTGATCGACCCGTTACTGCCGGGTCGTCCGGCCGCCGGGGACACCGGGCCCGGCGCGGCCGGAATCAGGAAGACCACGCCGCAAGAAGATCCGCCGGACCGTACGCAGCGTGGAGCCCTGCACAGTCGGTCCCGCTACGCGCGACAGCCGTCACCGGCACGGGGCCGGGGGCCATCGCGGCGCCGGTGCAGCGCCGCGAGATCGTGCCGTTCGAACGGAGAATTCTCCAACCACTTCACCGGATCCCCGGCGACCGCCGCAGCGGGGTCGCTCCGATCCACCGGCCGCGCGGGATCGAGGCCCAGCATCTCGCCTACTTCCGCAGGGTTGAGCGGACCCAGCACCATTTCCCGCCCCGTGCTGGTGGAACGGGCGTCCATAGTTGTTCAGCGTCTCCATCATCAACAGGTCAGAGCGAATGAGGATCAGCAGAACCGGTTTCGTCTCCAGCGCTCGGTCCCGGCCCGCTGAAGCATGCCTACGAAGGCGCCCTCGGCATCCATCAAAGATCAACGAGCAGCAGGCACTGCTGGACGACCTGCTGACCATATCGAGAAGCCCCAGGTCAGATGCGATCCGCCGGTGCCCTGTCGGGCACATCGAACATGGGAAATTGGTCCGGGGCTCCGGGCCGCGCGCTCGGTGCGCTGTAACTTTCCGTTAAGAATTCACTTGCCGGGGACGGATACCTTCGCGGCAACGATCGACGAGCATCCGGCCCGTCGAGACGAGGGTGGGGATCCATGAAACGAATACTGTTGGCATTGTCGGTATTGGCTCTGGCCATGACCATCGGCGCGGGAACCGCTCAGGCGAAGTCTTTTTCGTCGTCGAACTCGGGGAGTTGCTCGGGAACGATCAAAGGTTGGGGCTACTTCTACGCCTACACCTATCAGTACGCGTACATCTCGAACAATACAATCGAGGACGAGGACCACGACTTCGACTTCGACGGATTCCTCGAAGGCGCGGGCGATGCGAGATTCCTCGAGGGCAGGAAGAACAAGTGGATGGTCTACCGCAGCGGTGATTTCGATATCGCTGTCCCCTACATCGATGATGCGGGTCTGTTCGTCCGCGACAACAGGGACAGCGACGATGAGTGGGTGAAACTGTGTAACTACTGACATCCGACACGATTACTCAGCGCTGAACTATCGGATGCCGCGCCCGGCCGGTCGAAAACCTTTTCGCATAGTGAAATCTTTTTTGCACCAGTTGGTTTCAGCGATTCCGTGCTATCCCCGCCGACTCCGACTCCGACTCCGACGCCGACGCCGAGGCGTGCGTTGTCTATGGCAACCAGGTGCCCGGCGCTCCGGGCGCTGAATCCGACGGGCACGATCCGTCATGCGGGATCGGGCCCGTCGAGGTCGGTCGATGAATGTTTTCCGGCGGACGGGGGGAACGCTCAGAAACGGCGAGCACCGGCGAAAGGCATGGAATCGACGGGTGATTCGGTGACACCGACGCCGTAGGTGGAGGCGTGGATCACCTTGCCGTCGCCTTCGTAGAGCGCGGAGTGGCCGCCTCCGTAGTAGGAGACCAGGTCGCCGGGCTGAAGGTCCTCACGGGAGACGGGGGTACCGGCGGCCAATTGGTCGTAGCTGGTGCGCGGCGTGGCGACGCCGGCTTCCGCGTAGGACCACTGCACCAGGCCCGAGCAGTCGAAGGTGTCGGGACCGGTTCCGCCCATGCCGTAGTTCGTGCCGAGCTTGCCGCGCGCGGCCTCGACGGCGAGTTCGCCGGAGGACTTTTCTGGTGCGACGTACGGAGCGGGCACCTGTGGTCGGCCGTCGAGCACATCCCCGAGGGACGGCAGCGGGAAGCCGAAAAGTTCTGTGGGCATGGCGAATTCGAGCAATTCACCGAACGGCATGCTGGGCAGCGCTTCGGCGAACGGCAGGCCCGACAGCGCTTCGCCGAGGGTTGTGCCTTGGGCCGGGCTCGCGGCGATTTCGGCGCGGGTTGCCGCACGAGGCGCGAGCTGTTCGGCGAATCCCGATGTCAGCGACTCGTCATCGGTCGACGGGTACTGCGCGATCGCGGGCCGCGTGTCGGTGTCGACCGAGATCTCGGGACCTCCGAACCAGGGCATGGCGCCGAATCCGGTTCGGGTTCCGGCGAGATCGGCGAGCGGCCCGATTACAGGCAGGGCGGCGACATCGATCCCGGCCACCGCCGGGAACGGCGCTGCACCCGGGCTGCCGACATCGAGCCGGGCCGCGGCGGGCAGGGTGGTCACGCCCGCCGAGGTGCCGCGAGTGACAGCGGGGGACGGCATGACACCGGGCAGGCTGCTGATATCGAACCCCGCGAATGGCGAGAACTGTCCGGCGCCGGGCGCGGGGGTCGCGCCGATTCCGATCCCGCCGAGTATCGAAGACCGGTCGGTGCTGGGCAGCGTGCCCAACGCGGTGCGGGCGAGACCAGCGAGCTCTGTGACGCCGGGCAGCGAGCCGACTCCGAAACCGGGCGTGGTCGCCGGACGGAACTGTCGGCCTCCGGTCGAGGCGGTGATATCGAATCCCGTATCGGCGATGCGGGAGGGCTGTGCCGCGGCCGGGGCGCTCGCACCGATTCGTGTCTCCGCGAAGGGCGGGAAGTCGGCGGCACCGGGCAGCGCGCCGAGCTCGATGATTTCCCCGGACAGATCGGTGCCCGGGTAAGCGCCGAATTCGATACGAGGGGCGGGCGCGCTGGTCAGCTGGTCGGGAGCCGATGCGGCCGGTTCACCGCCGGAGGTGTCGAAATCCAGGCCGGGGAAGGCGAACGGCAGAAGTCGCTCGACCTCCGGCAGCACGTCGAACTCGATGACCTGCTGGTTCCTTGGCTCACCCCCGAGCAGCGCACGCCGGGCCATCGCGGGCTGCGCACCGAACTCCATTTCGGCGATAACCGGCGCATCCGAAGGAGTACCGGTCGGCGTGATTTCCATTTTCTCAGGTGCTATTTCGAACCGAGGAGCCTCTATCGCTGGTGCCGAAATTTGATCCGGAATGTCGATTGTGCCGACTCCCGGGATGGTCACCGACCGCGCCGACGCCGGGGCGGCGGTCAGCAGAAGGGTTCCCAGGGCGGCGGCTGCGGCGCCGATGACCAGCATGATCGCGCGGCGCAGCCAGCGAGAATATCGGACGTCTTCGGGTGATGCCATGATTCGGTCCTCCGATGCTCACATCGTCGGCCGATGGCGGACTTGCGGTGTTCACCACGGCCTTCGAATTGATTCGAAAAACATCACGGTGATCTGATCCCGGTCCAGCGGATCCGAACGTCCATCTTTCGGCAGATCACGTATAGGTCAAAGACAAACACGCAATAAATAGATAACGAACAAATAAAGAATCGTAACGATATTCGCATTAATGGTTTCTATACATAAATGCCCCGCGGCGTTGTTCAACGCACCGCGGGGCATTCCCGTAGGACCGTTCAGGCGGTGATCTGCTCCTCGATCTGTTCGGCGAGGGAGCGCAGGCGCGCGGCGAATTCGCGCGCGGCGACCGGATCTTCGCCGGATCCCTTGACCACCCGGCGGGTCAGCGCGGCCAGCCGCGTTTCCATGGTGGAGAACAGATCGATGGCGGGCCCGTCGGTCTCCGACCCCACTTCACCGCGCAGCCAGGCCTGCAAACGCAGTTTCACCTCGGCCTCTCCGCAGTGCGCGGGCAGTACCGCCACCGCCTCGCGCAACTTGCCCGCGGTGACCTTGACCTCAGGCGCGTCGGCCAATGTGGTGTACACGGCGACCGCCGCGTCCTCACCGTGCTCGGCCGCCACGGTCAGCAGCTCGCGGACCTGACCTTCGTTGATGGCAGGCGCGACGGGGTGCAGCCGCGCGGCCAGCGGCCAGGCGCGAATGAGTTTGTGTGCGTATGAGCGCTGCATATCCCAGCGCTGCTCGACGTAATCGTCGAACGTCGCGTGCTCGCTGCGATACAACCGCCCGTCGCGCACGATTTGCAGCGCCCTGCCCGCCGCCCAGAACGCGATCCGCAGGCTGTCGATGGAGGATTCGCACGCGTTCAGCTGCTGCTGTTCGCGATCGCTGAGCGGTCCGTCTCCCTCGGCTTCCGGCAGGGGCATGGTCAGTACATTCGCCGGTTCCACCGGTTGCGCCGATTCGACGCGTCGCCACTGCGCGTCGCGCAGCGGGGATACCGGCGGGGTGTGTTCAGCGGTATCCGCCAGGGGATTCGCCGAACCGCCGCCGATCGTGCCCTTCCTACGCTGCGGAGGCATCAGGCGGGCACCTCCACGACGGCCCGATACGGGCTGACCAACTCGTCGCCGACCTGCCGGTATTCGGCCAGATCCTCGATCGGGTTCTCGGCGCCGTCACCGACTTCCCCATCGGCCGCCTCGCGATACCACTTCCAGGAACTGAGATAGGAGCTGAATACCTCGTATCCGGCGTCCTCCAGATTTCGGCGCTGCGTGCGGTATTCGGTGGATACGTTCACGCCTTTCTTCATGGTCACCGGCACTTTCGTCATCAGGACGCGGACACGGATCTCGCGTCCGCTGCCCGCGGCGGCCTCTTCGGCGGCGCGATAGGTGCTCGGCACTCGTTTCACCTCCGACGGGCTGACACTGGTCAGGAGAATGAGTTCATCACTCACCGGAATCGCGGCCTTGAAAATCTCGGCCGATTCACCGCCCGCGTCGACGATGATGACGTCGAATGCCTTGGCATTGTCGGCGACGCAGTCATCGACATGCCGCGACGGGAAGGCGATGAGTTCGAAGGGAACCGGGATTTCCCCCCTGGTGAGACGTCGATACCAGGAGTAGCCGGTCTGACTGAGCGGGTCGGCATCGATCACCAGAACGCGCTGTTCGTGGACGAGCGCGAAATAGGAGGCCAGGAAGAAGGCCGAGGTGGTCTTGCCGACACCGCCCTTGAGATTCCCCAGCGTGATTACGAGGGGTTCGGGCAGATCGAGTGGCGCAACAGAATTCGTCATGAACAGTCCTCCGGTTATGAGGAGTGTGCTGGAACTGTGCGGAACCCAGTCTGGCACGGGTATCGCACACTTCCGTTGATTCGCCGACGCACCGCCGATACAGCGGCGCGCCGCGATCGTTCGCCCGGCACGCCCGCCGCTTCTCGCCGTCGCGATGACAGGTCACGGAGCCTGCTGTGTCCAATTGGACACAGCCGCCCGGTGTCGGCCCGCATGGGCGACCGGGGAATCGAGGGCGGCGGCGGGGTGGAACAGAACTGAAACGTGATCGTTTCCAATGCTGCTGATATCCAGGCCGAGCGAATCGCCCCGGAGGAGTCCTCGCGCCTACGGGAACCGAGGCGGCCGCGGACAGCGCGCACGCGCCTGTCGTCCCGGGCAACGTTGGAGGACGACTTCCGCGGTCGGACGCGGCGGACGACTCCCCCGACCGGATCCCGGAAACGCTATCGCCGGGCACTGAACCGCCCGAGAGGACCTGCGGGACAACAGTTCACCTCGCGATCGGCTCACGGAGACAGCACCTTCTCCTCACGCTCGAGGTAGGCCCCGATGATGCGTGCGACGTCGTGCGGCCGTTCGATATTCGGTGAATGTCCTGCACCGGAGACGATTTCGACCGTCGCACCCGCCGCGGCGTAGCGGGCGGCGGTGCGCACGGGGTCGTACAACTGGTCACGGTCGCCGTGGATCACCAGGCACGGTTTGCCGAGCGCGCGTACCTGGGCGTCGAGCGGGTCGGCGGCCAGACGGCTCCGGCGCTCGGCGAGGACGACGCGATACATGGCGGGGCTCATCGCGCGATGGTCGCGGATCGGGCGGTCCGGATCGTCGAAGGCGTTATCGGGCGGGAATCCCGGTGCGAAACCGGTGCGCATCCCGAGGCGGACGACTGCGGGCGGGCTGAGTCGATGCAGCAGCGCGCCGATTACAGGCAGTGTCATGATCACCCCACCGCGCGGCAGGTTCGCGTGGCTGTAATCGGGAGCCTGTCCGATGATCGCCGCCGCGCGCACCCGGTCGGATCGTCGTGCCAGCGCGAGCGACACATCCGCCCCGTAGGAATGGCCGACCGCGAGCACACCGTCGACATCGAGTGATTCGAGCACGGACGCGATCGCTCGCGACTGTGATTCCGGGTCGAGGCCGGTATCGCCGCCGGTGCGGCCGTGTCCCCGCAGGTCGACGCGGATCACTCTGTGGTCGGTGCACAGCAGTCGCGCGAGATCGTCGAACCAGTGCAGGGAGCCGCTGAAACCGTGCACCAGCAATACCGGAGCGGCGTCGTGCGGGCCTTCGACGCGCAGGTGCACGGCACCGCCGTCGGCAGATGACATCGTATCGGTCGGCCGGGTCACCGGTCACCCCGTAGGAAGACGCTCATGGGCCCATGATGCCGCCGGGGGTGCAAACGGTGGGGCAAGGCCGTCGACTGACGGGTCCGCAACCGGTCTGGGCGGACATCGGCGGCTCTTGCCGACAGGAACCCGACCGTATGCCGCGGGAATGTCCGTACAGGCCGGATGGATCACCGTCGGCAGAGAGCACCCGGCATCCGCGTCCGACAGACACACCGTGCCCGCGATCGGCTTATTGCACCCGCGCGGGACGACGGTCCTGTTCGAACCGCAACTCCAGGGTGACCGGGATGACCTCGACCTCCAGCGCCTGACGCATCCGGGCCACCGCGTGATCGAGGATGCGTCGACGCAATGCCGGGATATCGGCGGACGGTTGCGCGGTCACGACCAGATGCAGTTGGGGCGCGGCGCGGGTGCCGCTGAGCCAGGCCGAGGCCGAGCGAACGTCGTCGTATGCCTCGATATCGGTGGCGACGGGGGCGGCGGCGGTGGCCGATTCGAGGAAGGTCGTGCCCGCCCGTTCGGCGCCGCGGGTACGCCACGTCCGCGATTTCGGCATGCGGAACAACTGGGCGAGCAGCCAGCGCAGGCACAGCAGGCCGAGTACTACCGCACCCGCGAGCACCGCCCAGAAGACCCAGGTGGGCGGCGCTTCGTCGCCGGGGACCAGGGTCGAATCGGCGTCGACCCGAGGCAGGCGGCCGTCATGGGCGGCGATGAGCGCGACCCCAGCGACGATCAGCAGCAGACCCGCCGTCCCGAGCAGAATCCGGTTGAGCAGGGCAGGACGATTGATCTCGCTCATGCGAGGCCTTTCGATCTCGGGCCGCGTAACCGGGCTCGCACCCGTCGCACGGGCACACCGATTTCCTGGACGCGGCGGGTGAGGGTGGCGCAGACCTCCTCGGCGATACCATCGGTATTGCTGCGCTCAGCCTGTCCGTAAACGGTGACTGTATTGCCGCGCAGTCGAATTCGAGGATGTTCGACGCCTTCCACAGTGCCGGCGGCACTGCGCAGCGTTGACCGGAGACCGGCGCGGGAGACTCCGGCGCGCAGCTGCGGGGAATCCGAAATCGGTAGCACTACAGGCTTTCCCGGCCACAGCGCCGAGGCCAGCAGAACAGCGCCGAACACGACGGCGATGATGCCGACGATCAATACGGGCAAGTCGTTCCAGTGGTGTTCATACAGTGCGGTGGCGACGGTGTCGTAGGACAGATATTCGCGCACACCCAGCAGACGCTGGACCAACGACACCCCCACCGCGACGCAGAGGGCGAGCAACAGTACCGCGAGGATGACCGCGGGCATTACTCGCCGAGATCGACGAATCACCGAATCTGCCTTCCGACAACTGTTTCCGTGGTCAACTCGGCGATGACGATATCGACACCGGTGACCGTGAGCCCGGTCAACTCCGCGGTCCGGCGAGACACATGTTCGCGGCACGCCTCGGTGACGCGGGTGATCGGCTGCGGGTATCCGATGGGCAGGCGCACATCCAATGATGTTCGGCCGCCGTTGATCTCGGCCTCGATGGCGACATCACCGCTGACCCCCGCGACCTCGCGGGCCGCCCGGGCGGCGATGCGCCGGACAACTCGAGGCGATACCGTGGTGCGTCCGGGCAGTTCCCCCGCGGCGGCGGTCATCGCCTACCCCGGCGCTGCGCGGACCGGATGATTCCGCCGACGTCGAGCTCACCGTCGAGCCACCGCCCGACCAGCAGCCCGACCAGACCGAACAGCAGCACCATCGTGAACGCGCCGAATCCGCCGAAGGCGGCGGCGAATCCGAGCGCGAGCCCGACCGCCAGGCAGATCGTCGTCGGGCTCATCTACTGCACCCGGGCGGTGCGGACGGGTTCCTCGTCGTCATCACCCGGGATGTAGACATCGTTGACGTTGATATTGACTTCGACGACGGTGAGTCCGGTCATCTGCTCGATCGCGTTGATCACGTTGCGGCGTACCGCACGCGCCAATTCCGCGATGGCCACGCCGTATTCGACGACGATCTCCAGGTCGACGGCCGTCTGCGTCTCCCCCACCTCGACCGAGACGCCCTGCCCGATACTGGCGGACGCACCAGGAATGCGATCGCGGATCATCCCGAACGCCCGCGCAGCGCCCCCGCCGAGTTCGTGGACTCCGCGCACCTCGCGCGCGGCGAGACCGGCGACCTTCTGCACGACGATATCGGCGATGGTCGTGTTTCCCTGCTCGCTCACCAGCCCGCTGCCGGGAGCAGCCGCGCCGGAGGACGTCTTCGTCTGCTGCTCGACGGCGGCCTTATCGGTGGCCGAATTCTCGGTGGTGGTCGCGTTCATGATTCCTCCTGGTCGACATTCGGATTCAGCGGTTGATCGGATTTCGTTCGAAACGACACCGACCGCGCCCGATCGTCACGGTCCGCGCGCTGTCAACTAGGTGACTCCTTCGCCGGAAGCGGGCGTCGTGGCGAAAGCCGCGGCATCGAGTTCGGTCACCACCACGCGCAACCGTGCTCCCGACCACGCGGTGCCTGTGAGCGCGGCGCGCAGTGCGGCGATGGTCTCCTCCAGTAGCGGCGGCAACGGCAGCGCGGCGGCGATCACCCGCACCTCGACCCGTCCGGGCGAAAGGTCGACGGCGCCGCCCCTGGCGTCCCACGGCCACCAGCGCGGCGTTTCCGCGCCGAGCGGCATCGACGGGCGCATACCCGTCAGCGTCTCCAGCGCGGCGATGACGGCACCGACAGCGGCGGCGGTATCGGCGGCGGTATTCGTGGAGGTCACGCCGAATCCGGTTCGATATCGAGGACGGACACCGATACATCGGCCACGACGACCCCGGTCTGCTCCGACACCACCCGCGTGACCTCCCGTTGCACCGCGTAACCGACCGCCGCAACCTGACGATCGCCCGAGAGCACGACGTTCATCCCGACGTGCAGGGCGCCGTCCTCATCGCGTCGCACCACGACCCCCTCGGCCGGCACCGGGTCCGCACCCGCCCAGCGCTGTCTACCCACCCGCACCAGGGTCGACACCAGCCCGCGGATACCGGGTTCGAGCCGGACCACGCCGGGCGTGGCCAGCGCCGCCCGCGCCGACACCGCGGCCACGACCGCCGGTTCGATCACGATCTCGGAGGGCGATCCGGGGGTCATCATCGGATACTCCCCTCCTCATCGATGACGTCGGCGACCTCCAGGTCCAGCCGGTCGAGCACCAGACCGACCCTGGTGCTCAGCGCGGCGGCGACCCGTTCGCGGACCAGGGGCAGCGCCGCGCCGACGGTCGTCCGACCGATACCGATCGCGACCGACAGCTCCACCTCGACGCGGTGCGCGCCGCTGGATGCCGTGGCGACACCGCGCACCCGGCAATGCCTGGCGCTGACCCCGGGCACGGTGTCGGCGGCATAGCGCAGGACCGCGGCGACGGCCTGCTCGCTCACCTCGACCTTGCCCGGCGCGGGCGTCGGCAAGTCCAGCGCACGGCCGCGACGCGCGTCCGCGCGGACCGCGGACATGATGCGCCCGAACAGATCGGGGGGCGTCTGCTCGGGTTCCTCGATCAGTTCCGCGGTCGCCGCACGCAATGCGCGCAAGCTGTCGCGGGCGGCCGCGCAATACGGGCATGTGATCTCGTGCTCATCGCCGAATCCGGCCTCGACGACGTCGAGGCGATCCCAGACCTGTTCCAGTTCGCGGCCGCAGGGCAGTCGGTATTCCTTGTCCTCGGTCGTGCTGTTCATCGCCACGGCGTCATCACCTCGGCCAGCTGGGCCCGCGCCCGTGCTATACGGCCGCGCACCGCGGTGGTGTTCGCGCCCACGATCTCTCCGATCTCCTCGTAGGACAGTCCGTCCAATTCCCTCAGCAACCAGCACGCCCGCTGTCCGGGGGTCAGGGCGTCCAGCGCCTCGTTCAACGCGGCCAACTGGCCGCTCACCTGCGCGGCGTGCTCGGGTTGCGCGTCCGAGCGCGGCGATTCGGTGGCGTCCGGGTCGATGTCGACCCGTGGGCGGCGCGCCCGGATCACGTTCAGGCACCGATTCGTCGTCATGCGATACAGCCAGCCGACGAATGCGGCGTCCACCGCGAGTTGCGGGAGCCGTCGCCAGGCCGTCAGGAACACCTCTTGCACGACATCCTCGGCGTCGGCCCGATCAGCGAGCATTTTGATCGCGAGACGGAACATTCGCGTTTGATAGCGGATAACTAGCTGTTCATAGGCTCTCGCGTCGCCGTCACGTGCCCTGCTCACCAGCGTCGCGTCATCGAGTGCGATGTCGGGAACCGCTTCTGTCGTGGTCACAGCACCTCCTCCGCCGCGCACCGCGTAGACACCGGAGACGGGGAATCGTCACTTCCCATTATTGCGTGATGCTTGTCTCAGTGGTTGCTGCGTGACGAAAAGGATGCACTCGCGTCTCTAAAAGGTGTCGCGGTCGATCGGAAAACGCGCGAAGATTCGGATCACTCGGATTCTTCGACATACCGGCGGGGCGCTATACGGGACGAGAACACCGAAAACTCTTGGCATGCAACATGATCGGCGGTTCACCTACACGGAAGTGGGAGTGGAATCGCTGATCACGGTTTCGTAACGACAGCATCTGGGTAATCAGCGAGGTATGACAGTGACGGATGAGCGACCAACCCGAATCGCCGGTGTGGAAGTGGGGACCGCCGTCCTGGCCGCGATGACCTGTCTCGCGTTCACGATCGCCATAGCGGTGCTCACACAGTCGACCGTGATCACGATCCTGGCCGGGTCGAGTATCGCGCTCGGCGTCGTGCTGGCGTTGATAATCCTCCCGAGTACGCGATAGGGCGGCGAATCCCGGTGAAGAGAACTGAAACCCGGCCGCCCGCTGTGAGGTAGGCCAACTCCCCGCTCATCGCCGCCGCCGGGCCGATCGGAGCCGTAAGGTACGAAATATGGTGGCGACCGAGATCTCCAAGCTCGTCCAGTCCGTCGTCGAGTCGTATCTGCTCGACGGCGAACGCCGGTACAACCGCGCCGAAGTCGCCGGGCGTTCCGGTGTGTCCGAGCAGGTGTCCCGCAAACTCTGGACGGCGCTCGGCTTCCCCGTCAACGCCGACGACGCCGTCGACTACACCGACGCCGACGTGTCGGCCGTCCGCGTTTTCCGCGGCCTGAATGTGGTCGCCGAATCCGGACTTCGCCAGCAGGCCGCGGCCGCGCGGACCCTCGGCCAGGGTATGGCGCGCCTCGCGGAATGGCAGTCGGATCTGGTGCTCGCCGAAATCGCCAGCCGCGTCGAGGCGGCCACCACCGACGGCGCGGTGACCGACCCCGAGGAACTCGCCAAGATCGCCAGGACCGCCACCGAGGAGACGGTCTCGGCGCTGGAGGAATTGCAGACCTACGCGTGGCGGCGACATCTGGCCGCGGCGCTGGCCCGTTCGATCGATGGCGGCACCGCCGAGGATTCCACGAGGGAACTCGCGGTCGGTTTCGCCGATATGGTCGGCTACACCCGCCTGACCAGGCATCTGCACCCGGACGAGTTGTCCATGCTGCTGGAGGCGTTCGAATCGACCACGACGGCGGCGATCACGGAGAACGGCGGCTGGGTGATCAAGAATGTCGGCGACGAGGTGATGTTCGCCGCCGAGACCGCGGCCGAGGGGGCGCGCATCGCCCTGGCGATCCAGGAATCGACCATGATGGTCGGCGGCACCCCGGAACTGCGGGTCGCCCTCGCCTACGGCCAGGTGCTGCTACGTTTCGGCGATCTGTACGGCTCGGTGGTGAATATGGCGTCCCGGCTCACCGGTGTGGCACGGCCGGGCACCATCCTGATCGATGACGGTGCGGCGGCCGCGCTCGCGGGTGATCCGGAATTCGATCTCAAAAATCTGCGCAGCGTCCGCGTCCGCGGCTTCAACCGCTTGCGGCCGCACCTTCTGCGCCCGAAGGATGCCTGATCAGACCGGCTTTTTCCGCGGCATGACACTCGGTGTCGGTCGCCCGCCGGTGCCGCTTCGACCTGAGCCGGACGCCTTGGGACCGGCCTTCTCGGATGTCGACGGCCGCGACGCGCCGCCCTGGTTCTCCCCCGCTTCGGTGCCATGTGTGCTCACTGGTTTCTCCTACTCGCAGCCGAGACGTGGTCTCGGAATTCGGAAGAGCGGGCAAGTCCCAGAATATGTCGGACTCGGCTCGAACGCCCCGATTAGGCTCCTCCCGGTGCAGATGAACTGGCCGCAGTTACGTGAGCGCTACCTCGTCACCGCCGATGACGCGGTGCTCGCGCTGAATAAGCCCGCGGGAATTTCGGTGACAGGCGAGCGACACGACACCGATATCGTCCAACTCGCCGCGGCGGCGGGGCAGACGCTCTACCCGGTGCACCGGATAGACAAGGCGACGTCGGGGCTGGTGCTGCTGGCCTCGGATCTGACCGCGCACGGCGAGCTGACCCGACAGTTCAACAAGCAGACCGCCCGCAAGGCCTACCTCGCGATCGTGGAGGACCCAGGACTGCCGGATCGGGGGATCATCGATCTGCCGCTGAGCGTCGGGCGCAAGAACCGGGTGCGGATCGCCGCGCCCCGCGAGGCGATCCGCGAATCAGGTTCGGGCCGTTGGTATGTCGACGAGGACGAACTGCTCGACACCAAGCGCTATCCGTCCGTCACCCATTTCGCGACGGTCGCGCGCACCGGTGGACGCGCCGTCCTCGCCCTGCGTCCGATCACCGGCAGACGCCACCAGATCCGGGTGCACCTGGCGTGGATAGGTCATCCGATCGTCGGCGATCCGCTGTTCGACAAGACCGGCGCGCACCGACGGGCCCACCTGCATTCGTGGCGGCTCGGGCTGACGGCATCGTGGCGAACACCGCCCGAACTCGATCTGGAGGCGACACCGGACTCGGATTTCTGGCAGCCCGCGCCCGAGGCCGCCGCCGATCCGACCGGCCTGCTGCGCCGGGCGAACGAACTGCTCGGCGACGGCTGAATCCGATCAGTTCGTCCAGTCCGGGGCGCGGCCGAGCAGCGCGACGATCTCGTCGAGCGCCGCCGATCCCGACCACGGCACCTCCGGGGCGAACGCGGCTCCCGGCGCGGTCCTGATCGATCCGCCCGGCACCGCGGCGGCCACCGGGCGCGCGGCGTCGAGCACCTCGGCGTCGAATACCACAGCGACCCCGAGCGTCTTCGCGACATCCCAGGAATGCACCACGTAGTCGATGAAATGGAAGCCGACGGCCTGCGCGCCGGGGAACAGGTGGGTGGGACTGAACTCGGGTAGCGGGAACTTCCGTTCCAGTACACCGGGTTCCGCGAACGCCGCGAGGACGTGTTCGGCGGCGGCCCGGTAGTCCGCGGCCGGATCCTCGCCCAGCCGACGTGGTTTCCACGGGTCATGATCACCCACCCCGCGCGATGCCGCGGCGAACCCGTAGTGCTGGGCGATCATATGGGTGAGCAGGCCGTGCAGCGTCCAGTCGGCGCACGGGGTCGGCTTGCGCAGGTCGGCGCCGGTGACCCGGTCCACCAGTTCGATACTCGTACGGACCGCGGCCTCGTGGTGCGAGAGCAGGTCGGAGGCGACCGCACGGGCGGTCTCGGTTTCGGTGGTCATCGGTTTCCCTCCTCGGTTCGGCATCGGCCGTGGCGAAATAGTATGTGTACGCTTATCGTAAGCTCACGCCTATGATATTCCAACCGCTATTTTCTAGATATGTCCGAAGTCCGACGCCCCGACCTCGCCGCGATGATCGCGCCCCTCGGGCGCGCCCTGATGGCCGCGGAACTGCCGGTGCTCGAACGGCACGAGCTGACGATGTGGGGCTACGCGGTGCTGCTCGGCCTCGGCGGGGAACCCGTGTACACCCAGGCGGCGCTGGCCAAGGCGATCGGCGCGGACAAGACCCGCGTCATCGGCGTCCTCGATGAACTCCAGCGACGCGGCCTCATCCGGCGCGAACCCGATCCCGCCGACCGCCGGGTCAATCTGATCTCGATCACCGAAGCCGGCCGCACCATCCGCGACCAGGCGCAACGCGAAATCCAGGCACAGGAGGAGTCGATGCTCGCCGCACTGTCCGCATCGGACAGGAAGGTCTTCCTGCGGGCCCTGCGAACGCTATACACCACGATTCTCACCGAGCGTGGCCTATGACACAGATGTGATCGGCATCATTGATCAACAACACTGCGGACCACGGTGGCGAGCCTCATGGCGACGCGTAATACCGAGGTCATTTAGCCTGGATAGGTGCCTCGAATGCGACGTGGGCACACTCTGACGCAATGAAGCGATCCCCCAGAGAAAGCGAACGCCGATGATCCTGGTGGCTCAGGTCAGCGATACACACTTCGATCTCGGTGCCAGAAACACCGAACGCGTCGAACGGGTGATGAGATTTCTCACCGGCCTACGCCACCGCCCCGACGCCATCCTCCTCACCGGGGACATCACCGATTCCGGTAAAGCCGAACAGTACAGCGACGCCCGCGCCGCGTTCCACACCGATATTCCCGTCCACGCCATCCCGGGCAATCACGACGACCGCGCCAATTTCCGCACCGCGTTCCTCGGTCTGCCCGCCTCCGACGAACCCTTCAACCAGGTGCACCGAATCGGCCGATCGACTGTCGTACTGCTGGATTCGAGCGTTCCCGGCGAAGCGGCGGGGCGGTTGTCCGACGAGACCTACGCGTGGTTGCGCGACACGCTCGACGACGCGGCGGCCGACGGCCCCATCCTGCTCGCGCTGCACCACCCGCCCGCACACCTGTTCAGCCCGGTGGTGGACGAGATCTCCCTGGTCGATCCCGGCCCGCTCGCCGCGCTGGTGGCGGGCGACGAACGCATCGTCGGCATACTCACCGGGCACGCGCATACCTCCGCCGCGACCACGTTCGCGGGCCGCCCCCTGCTCGTCGGACCGAGCACCGCGTCGGTCCTCGGCGCGGAATGGGAACTGGACTTACCGCACCACGTGATGGACTACGCGCCCGACCCCGCGATCGCGCTGCACGTCATCGACGAGAATCACCGCCTGACAACGCATTTCCGCTCGGTGCCGATGGGCGGCCGGGTCGGCGTGCAGCCGAACTGAGTGCGCGTCACCGCCGTGACGCGCGCTCGCGGCGATACGCGGCGGGCGTCACACCGGTCCACCGCTTGAACGCGTAGATGAACGTCGACGATTCCGCGTATCCGAGCCGGATCGCCACATCACTCACCGAAAGCGGTGTCGCGGTCAGCATTTCCTCGGCCAAGGCGCGACGCACCTCGTCCAGCAGCGCCCGATAGCTGGTGCCCGCGGCATCGAGGTGACGGCGCAGGGTCCTCGTGCTCATATTCAGTTCGCGTGCCACGGTGTCGATTCCGGCCGGGGCGGCGAATCCGTCCGCGCCGCCCGGGACGAGCAGTTTGCGCACCTCAGCCGCGATGCCGGTGCGGGCTCGCCTGCGATCGACCAGATCCCGGCATTGCGAAAGGCACATCGCCCAGGTGTGCTCGTTCGCCTGCGGCAGCGGCTGGTCGAGGATCGCGGGGTCGATGGCGAACAGGTTGTGCCCCATACCGAATCGCGGCGCGACCACGGTCACTTCGGCGATCCGGTCGGCGTGGGCAGGCTCGTCGAAGGCGAATTCGGCCCGCGTCAGCGGCAGCGGCCTGCCGAGCAGATCGCTCATCACCTGGTTCATCGCCGTCACGTCGCGTTCCACCAGGAACTGCCGCACGTCGGCGGGTACCGATTCGTCGTGCACCCACGCGACGAATTCCCCGTCGGCCCATTCGGCCACCGGCAGGCAGAACGTGAAACTCAGGTCGAGGTAGCGCAGCGCGAAGGCGATCGCCTCGCTGAGAGTGGGACTGCTGACGCAGGCGAATCCGAAGATGCCGAACGTGGTGATGCGGTAGCGGCGGCCGACCTCGATGCCGAGCGCGGGCCTGCGGTCGCCGAGTTCACGAACCAGGTTGCGGATGACCGCCAGTTCGGTGTGGGCGTCGATCTGGCCGTCCGGGTCGTGCAGCATCGGTTCGGCGAGACCGGTCCCGGCCAGCATTCGCGCGACGGGCACCCCGTATTCGCCCGCGTAGCCGACCATCAGCGCCACGCTGGCGATTCCACGCGGAAAGTCCCAGTCGCGAATTCCCGGATCCACCACCTGCCTCACCCGGCCATTATGGCCGAAATTCTCTATCACTCCGCACAGCACCCCCTACAGTGGAATCAGCCGACACATGTGGGGAGAATCACATGGAAATAGTCCCTGGCCCTGCGGCCTCTACCGGCTCCGGACCTTCGGTATTGGTCATCGGCGCGGGCTTCGGCGGTATCGGCGTCGCGATCGAACTGCGGCGCAATGGTTTCCGGAACATCACTATTCTGGAACGAGCCGCCGACCTCGGCGGCGTATGGCGCGACAACACCTATCCGGGCGCGGCCTGCGATGTGCCCTCGCCGCTGTACTCCTACTCCTACGAACCCAAGCCGGACTGGCCGCAGCGGTACTCGGGACAGGCCGCCATCCACGAGTACCTGTCCGGTGTCGCACGCAGGCACGACCTCTTCGATGCCATCGAATTCGGCGCCGAGGTGACCGACGCCGCATTCGACGAACACACCGGGCGCTGGCATGTGCGCACCGCGGACGGGGCGAGCAGAACCGCCGATGTGCTGATCCCCGCGGTCGGCCAACTCTCGCGTCCCGCGTTTCCCGACATCGCCGGAATCGACACCTTCGCGGGCCCGGCCTTCCACTCCGCCGAATGGGACCACAGCGTCGACCTGACCGGTAAGCGGGTGGCCTGCGTCGGTACCGGGGCGAGCGCGATCCAATTCATTCCGGAGATCCAGCCCGAGGTCGCCGCGCTGACGCTGTTCCAGCGCACCCCCGCCTGGGTCGTCCCCAAATTCGACACCGACTACTCCCCCGTCCAGCACCGATTGTTCGCGCGGGTGCCGGGGATGCTGGGGCTCGAGCGTCTCGGATGGTGGTCGATCGCGGAGTTCATCTCGCTGGGGCTGGTCGAATTTCCGGTGATCACGCGTCTGGTCGCCCGGATCGCCGACCGGCACCTGCGTAAACAGGTCGAAGATCCCCAACTGCGCGCCATTCTCACGCCGGACTATCCGATCGGCTGCAAACGCGGGCTGTTCTCCAACGACTACTACCCCGCACTGACCCAGCCCAATGTGCGGGTCGAGACCGCCGCGACCGAGATCACCGCCGAGGGCGTGCGCACGGCCGACGGCGTCCTGCACCCGGCCGATGTGATCATCTACGGCACGGGTTTCAAGGGCACCGAATTCCTCTGGCCCATGGAGATTCGCGGACGCGGCGGGCGCAGACTCGCCGATGCCTGGGCTGGTGGCGCACACGCCTACTACGGCATCACCGTGCCGGATTTCCCGAATATGTTCATGGTCTACGGCCCGAACACCAATCTGGGCGTCGGCTCCATCATCTACATGATCGAATCCCAGTCCCGCTACATCCGCCAGGCCGTCCAGTTGCTCGCCGAACGCCCCGGCCACTACCTCGAGGTGCGCGCGGAACCGGAACGGCAATTCAATGCCGCTGTGCAGAAACGCCTCGTCCGCACCCCGTGGAATTTCTGCACCAGCTGGTACCGCACCGCCTCCGGCCGCATCACGAACAACTGGCCGGGGACCGTGACCAGCTATCGACGCCGCACTCGGCGGCTGAAGCCGGACGATTACACCCTGACTCCGGCGGCCTGAGCACCCCGCGACCGGCGATCGCGGAGGTCGGCGGCTCCGGACTGGCAGACTTGACCCGTGAGCGAACTGCCCAGTGCCGTGAACCGGACCGGCCTCGACGTGCGCGGGCCACTGCGCCCGATCGAGCTGGCCACCGGAGCGGTACTCGGCGGCGTCACGGTGGGGCTGATCACCGTCGGATCGGTGATCCCCTTCGCCGCCGCCCTCCAACTCGTCGCCGCGGTGCCCATGGGCATGCTGGCACATCGCTACCGGGCGCGTGCCCTCGTCACCGCGACCGTCGCGGCCACCCTGGTCACCTTCGTCGCCGCGGGCGTCATGCCCGCCCTCGGCGTCGTCGGCACGGCGACCATCGGCGGCATCATCGGCGGGGTGAAACGGCACGGACGCGGCCTGTTCACGGTGATCGGACTGTCGGCGCTGGCCGGACTGGTCTGGGCCGGATTCTCGGTCGGATCGCTGCTGGTGTTCTCGAAGACCAGGGAACTGTTCTTCGAGACCGTCCGCAACACCGCGGCCGGCATGCAGGAACTCGCGGCGCGCCAGCGCCAACTGGAGCCGCTCGGCAAGGCGGTGGCCGAACTCACCGATTCGGTGCTGAACTGGTGGTGGGCCTGGGTGGGCGGCGGTGTCGCACTCGGCGTCATCGTCAGCGCGCTGGTCTCCTGGTGGGTGCTCGGCTCTGTGCTCGACCGGCTCGCCTGGCTGCCCAATCACGACCGGCTCGACGCGCCGCCGGACGACCGTCCCATCGCCCCCCTCCCTGTCACGCTGCGATCGGCCGGATTCCGCTATCCGGGCGCGTCCACCGAGGCGCTGCGCGATATCGACCTGACCGTGCGGGTCGGTGAATTCGTCGCCGTCGTCGGCCACAACGGCTCCGGCAAATCGACGCTGACCAGACTGCTCGCCGGGCTTCCCCCGACCTCGGGCGAGGTGTCGCGGCCCGGTTCGGCCGGACTCGGGCACCGTGGCGGCACCGCCCTGGTGCTGCAACGTCCGGAGAGCCAGACGCTGGGTGTTCTCGTCGCCGACGACGTGGTGTGGGGCTTGCCCGCCGACACGGCCGAGCAGGTCGACGTCGAGGCATTGCTCGGCGAGGTCGGGCTCGCGGGGATGGGCGATCGGGAGACCGCGACCCTGTCCGGCGGCCAGCAGCAGCGGCTCGCGGTGGCCGCCGCGCTCGCGCGCAGACCCGCCCTGCTCATCGCCGACGAAGCCACCTCGATGATCGATCCGGACGGCAGGCGCGAACTGGTCACGCTGCTCGCCGATCTCCCAGTACGTCACCCGATGGCGGTCGTGCTGGTGACCCACCACGAGGCCGACGCCGCGGCGGCGGACCGCGTGGTGCACCTCGCCCACGGCCGTGCCGTGGATCGGCTGCCCGCCTGGCCCCGGCCGGTGCGCGACAACCGTCGTCGTCCGATGGGCCAGACCATTCTGGAATTGCGCGATATCCGCCATACCTACAACCGCGGCACCCCGTGGGAGGCCCCGGCGCTGCACGGGGTCGATCTCGCGGTCCGGCGGGGTGAGGCGCTACTCGTCGTCGGCGGTAACGGCTCGGGTAAATCGACGCTGGCCTGGATCGTCGCCGGGCTGATCCGGCCGAGTTCGGGACGCTGTGAACTCGCGGGCAAACCCGTCACCGGCCAGATCGGCAGCGTCGCGCTGGCCTTCCAGCACTCCCGGTTGCAGTTGCAGAAGCAGACCGTCGGCGAGGAGATCGCGAACTGGGGCGGCAGCGCCACCGGGTCGGGCGCGGTCGGTCGGGCGCTGGACGCCGTCGGGCTCGATCGCGCGCTGGCGGCGCGTTCGATCGAAGAACTCAGCGGCGGGCAGGCGAAGCGTGTCGTGCTCGCGGCGATCGTCGCCAGCCGCCCCCAGGTAGTCGTGCTCGATGAGCCGCTGGCCGGACTGGATCCGGAAGGGCGCGCCGATATCGTGGAATTGCTTGCCCGGCTGCGGGATTCCGGACTCACCCTGATCGTGATCTCACACGATGTGGCGGATATGGCGGCCGTCTGCGACCGCACCGTGCACCTGGAGGCCGGGCGCATCCCGGAGGGCGCGGCGGTCGCCGATACCGCCTCGGCCATCGGTACGAGGGCGGGACAACACGGTCGGCCCGCACCGATCGCGCATCCGGGCGACGCCGCGTGGCGCATCGATAACGGAGGACATCCATGAGTACCGTGCTGCTGCGCCAGGTACCGGTTTCCAGCCCGGTCCACAGCCTCTGGGCGGGCACCAAGATGATCGCGGCCTTCCTGATCAGCGTGCTGCTGATGTTCTGGCCGTCGTGGACAGTGCTCGGGGCCATGGTGGTGTTCCTCGTGGCGATCGGCGTGGTGGCCCGGTTGCCGCTCGGCACCCTGCCCCGGCTGCCCTGGTGGTTCTGGGCCGCGCTGTCCGCCGGCGCGTTGTTGAACCTGCCGGTGGGCGGCGCCGCCGTCCTGCGCTATGCCCAGGTCATCCTGTTCGGCTTGATCCTGGTGGCCGCGTCCTTCCTCATCGCCTGGACGACCCCGATGGGCGATATCGCCCCGGCGCTGGCGAAACTCGGCGCACCGCTGCGCGGGTTCCGGGTGCCGGTGGACGAGTGGGCCGTCGTCGTCGCGCTGACGCTACGCGGCCTGCCGCTGCTACTGGAGGAGATCCGGGTGCTGCGGGCCGCGCGCAAACTGCGCCCGAAGGACTCCCTGGTCGACCGAGCCGCCGACAATCCGCTCATCGATATCCTCACCGCGGCCATGGCGGTGGCGACCCGGCGCGCCACCGAACTCGGCGAAGCCATCACCGCGCGGGGCGGCACCGGCAGGCTCACCGCGCATCCGAGTTCCCCCACCCGTCGCGACGCGGTCGCGCTCGGGTTGGTCGTCCTGGTCTGTGTGGGTTCGGTCGTGCTCGACCTGCTGATCTGACCACGGTCCACGCGAACGGCGGACGGGGCGAAACCGACCCATTTCTATAGCGTTGCGCTATAACAAGATTCGCGGCAAAAATCTTAGAGCAATGCCCCCGGTTTCGGGGTCTGTACGGACATTCGCACGGTAAATTCTCCTTACCAGCAATCTGAAACATCAAGGCTCCACAAGACTTCACGGGGAGGGTTCGGAGTGTTGGAGCGTGCGTTGAGCCGAGCGACCTGATGAAGATTGGACAACCCGGAAATGATTCTCCGTAAGATCACCGCGGCCTCCGTGCCGCTCGCCGCCGCGATCGCCGTCGGCGTCGGCGCGGGGGCGTCGCATGCCCAGCCAGTGGAGGCGAAGGTGCCCGACATCGGGTACCACACACGTCTGGTCGGCAACACCGTCGTCACCACCCTCACCGGCGGAACATTCGACGTCACAGGGGATTCGGTGACCATCGAGGACGCGGCGGGCCGCCCTGTCACCACCATGCCGCTGTCGTTCCGGCTCGGCGGTCTGGAATTCCCGCTGCCGCACGTCGTACGCGATGACGCCACCGTTCTCGAACTCACCGTGATCCAGGATCGCGAACACGCCCGCCCGGTAGCGGTGACGCCGGTGGCCTCCGCGATCGAGAACCTGCGCGCCCAGGACGCATTCGAGACGCAGTTCGGAATCGCCACGGCCGTCGGGACTTTCGTCGGCACGGTGATCGGGGCGGGTATCGGACTGATCGGATTCCTCGGCGGCGGCCTCGGCATCGGCACGGTAGCCACCGGCGCGGCCATCGGCGGCATCGTCGGCACGCTGGTCGTCGGCGGTCCGGCCTTGATCATCGCGGGGATCGATATGATCAACACCCTCACCGCCCCGCCTGGAGCCTCCAAGTTCGCGCAGCCGAAGCAGAGGTAGCCGGGGACCGGTCGTCCGCCAACGGCGTCGGCCGGGGCGAAAGTGAGCCGGGCGCTGGCGATCCGAGAGCCGATCTCGGTGGTTTCGGGGGAAGGGACGCCACCGAAACCACCGCGATCGCACCGGAACGGACCGTTCAGCCCTCCTGGCGGATGGCCTTCTTCGCGGCATCCTGCGCGGTGTCGACCTTGTCGGCGAATTTGCCTTCGGTTTTCTGGTCGACCAGGTCGCCCGCCTTGTCGATCACCGTGTCGACCTTGTCCGCGTTCTGCTGGGCCAAGTCCATCGCCTTATTCGCCAGGTTCTTGAAGTCCACCGTGTTCTCCTGATTTCTCGAGCCGAGACAACTGCGGAACAAAGATACCCAGCAGCGCCACTTCGGCCAGACCGGCAAACCATCGGCGACTGCCATTCACCTTCGCGGGCGGACCTATTCGGTCGCCTCCGCCGCACCGAGCCAGGCCGGATGCCACAGTCTGCCCGTCTCGGTCCAGTTCATGAAACGCACCGTGCCGGTGATCTCCGGGGTCACCCACACCGCGTCCCGTTGTTCGTCGGCGGTGAGATCGTTGTCGAAGGGACTGGTCTTGCGTGTCGACCCGCGGAGACGCCGAGCCAGCTCACGCATATCGGAGTCGCTGAAACCGGTGCCGACCCGGCCCACGTAGTACAGCCTTCCCCCGTGCGGAATTCCGACGAGCAGCGATTTGAAATTTCGCGCGTCGCTGCGCCGCCAGCCGCCGACCACCACCCGCTGGGTGCGCCAATTACGCTCCTTCACCCAGGAATGGCCGCGTTTGCCCGGCAGGTAGACCGAATCCTTGCGCTTGGCGACCACCCCCTCCGCACCCTGTCGCGCGCTGTGATCCAGTGCGGCGGAACCCGGCCCGTCCAGGCGCGGCGGCACGAGGATGGACGGCGCGCTCGCGGCCAACGCCTCGAGCACCCGCCGCCGGTCGGAATATCGTTTGCGAAGCAGCGAGGTTCCGTCCAGGTAGAGCACATCGAATGCGACGAAGACCGCCCGCGCCGCATCGGCCTGCAACAGGCCGAGATTGGCGATTCCGTGATCGTCGAAGACCACCGCCTCGCCATCGAGAACCACACTGTGCCCGGCCAATTCGGTCGCGATCGAGGCCAGCCCCGGATATCGCCCTGTCACCACCTTGCCCGCGCGACTGCGCAGAGTCATCGCACCGGAATCTATTTCGGCGATGAGCCGGAAGCCGTCCCATTTCGTCTCGAAGCACCACTCGTCGGAACCCAATTCGTCGATGGCGCCGGATGTCGCCAGCATCGGCGCGAGACCGCGCGGGAGCGGCACGGGTTTACGCGCGGGAGCGACGGTGAAGACCCGGCTCGACTGCGGCTCGGAAACGCTGTCCGCCGGTGCGCCGTCGGTGGACCGCTCACGCATCAGATGCATCAGCCACTGGTTGCCGTTGGTCCGGATCAGCGCGTAGCGGCCGGTCAGTCGCGTGCCGTGGAATTCGACGATGACCTCGTCCTCGCGCCATTTCTCGGTGTCGTAGGTGCCCGAATCCCAGATCGTCATCTCGCCCGCACCGTATTCGCCCTTGGGAATCTCCCCGTGGAAGTCCAGGTACTCCAGCGGATGGTCCTCGGTATGCACGGCGAGCCGGTTCTGATCCGACGAGGTGGGCGGGCCCTTGGGCACCGCCCAGGAGACCAGCACACCGTCGCGTTCGAGCCGCACATCCCAGTGCAACCGCCGCGCGTGATGCTCCTGCACCACGAACCGGTCGCCCGAGCCGTCGTCGGGCACCGTCGCGGGCACCGGTTCGGGGGTGCGTCGCGGGTCGCGCATGGAGCGGTACGTGGAGAGCGCGTCGGCGGGCGTCGCGCCCGAGCGCGTCGCGGTGACCGGTGGATCGAGATCGGCCAGGAGATCGCCGTCATCGCGGAAGCGGGCGAGGACCTCATCGAAACGCAATTGCCGCAGACGCTGACAATCCTCGATCTCGTCCCAGGTGCGCGGCGCGGCGGCATCGGGGTGGCCGCGGCCACGCATCGAATAGGGCGCGATGGTGGTTTTGGACGGATTGTTCTGACTCCAGTCCACGAAGACTTTTCCGCGCCGTACCGATTTCGCCATTGTCGCGGTCACCAAACCGGGATGCAGTTTCTCGAGGTTGGTGGCGACCTGTTTGGCGACCGTCGACGCGCCGCCTGGGCTCAGCACCCGAGCCAGCGGGACGTAGAGGTGAATCCCCTTGCTGCCGCTGGTCACCGGGAAGGCGCGCAGACCGATGCCGTCGATCAACTCCCGCACCAGCAGCGCCACCCGCGCGCATTCGGCGAGCCCCGCGTCCGGTCCCGGATCGAGATCGAAAACGAGTCTGGTCGCCGCTCCGATCGCTTCGCCGTCGAAACGCCATTGCGGCACATGGACTTCCAGCGCGGCCTGCTGCCCGAGCCAGGCCAGACCGGCTTCGGAATCGATCACCGGATACCGCACCCGGCGATCGGAATGTTCGACAGTGTGCCGTTCGATCCAGGACGGCGCGTGCGAGGGCAGATTCTTCTCGAAGAAAGACGGTTCATCTACACCGTTCGGCCACCGTTTTCTCGTCACCGGCCTGCCCGCGATATGGGGCAACATAGCGGGGGCTATGGCCGAGTAGTAGGCGATCACCTCACCTTTGGTCGTCCCGGTCTCCGGATACAGCACCTTGTCGAGATTGCTCAGCTCGACTTCGATCCGCGGATCGCCGGGGCCACCGTCGAATGCCCGGCGCGACACCGTATTTCGCTTCCTGCGGTGGGGACCGGACTACACCGATCCCCGCCACCTGTCAGGCGTGCGGGCCGGGCTGTCCCGGCTGCTGGGGCGGGACCACCTTCCTGGCGGCCTCCTTGCCCTTCTCGATCTTGTCGGTGTACTTGCCGTGGGTCTTCTGATCGATGAAGGTGCCTGCCTTGTCGACCGCTTCGTTGATTTTGGGGGCGTTCTTGGCCGCGGCATCCTTGCCCTTGCCGACCAGGCCCTTCAATGTATCCGCCAGACTCATGCCGTCGTTCCTTTCGTATCGCCGAACCGGACTCGAGTCGAACAATGGGTGTTACCCCATATCTTCCCACCATGTGTCACGTGGCGGGAGATCATTGGGATCGATGCGCTGGCCCGGCATCGGCACCGCCACCGCGGTACCGGCCGCCCGCGCGGCCTCGACCAGTCGCCGCACCGGCTCCGACCATTCGTGGAAGGCCAGATTGAAGGTCGCCCAGTGAATGGGCACCAGAATGCCGTGTCCGGGATCGCCGACGCAGAGGTCGGCGTGCGAGCGAACCGCCTCCTCCGGATTCATGTGCACGTCCGACCAGCGCTCGTCGTAGGCGCCGATCGGCAGCAGTGTCAGGTCGAAGGGGCCGAGCGCCACGCCCGCCTCGGCGAACGCCTTCGTGTACCCGGAGTCGCCGCCGAAGTAGACGCGACGGGTCGGCCCGACGAGGGACCACGACGCCCACAGGGTCGTATTGCGGACCAGTCCGCGGCCGGAGAAATGTCGCGCCTCGGTACAGGTGAGCACCAGGTCGGTGCCGTCGCGCTCGCGCCCGAGCGCGGCAAGGGATACCGAAGCGCCCCAATCCAATTCGATGATCCGGTGTTCCGGAACACCCCAATGTCGCAGGTGGGCGCCGATACCGAGCGGAACGAGGAACGGAGTCGACTGACCCACGACCAGCGCCTTGAGCGTCGCCTTGTCCAGATGGTCGTAGTGATCGTGGGAAATGATCACCGCGTCCACTTCCGGCAACCGCGACAACGGCGCTGGCACCGGGTGCAGGCGTGCGGGCCCGACCAGCGCGGAGGGCGAAACCCGTTCGCTCCATACCGGATCGGCGAGAATTCGATAGCCGTCCACCTCGATCAGCGCGGTCGCGTGGCCGTACCAGGTGACGGCCAGGTCTGCGGCCTGCGCGGGTAATTCACTGGCCCGCAACGGAATCGGGCGACGCGGACGACCCACATTGCGTTTGGTCAGCGCCGAGAGCAGCAACCCGGGAACCGAACCCGCGACCATCTGACTGCTCGGCTCGGTGTTGTGGAACTGCCGGTTGCGGTAGGTGGCCGCACCGATCGCGTACGGCTGGATCGCCGAAATCGACGCACCGATCGCCGAGGGGATATCCCACGCCGCCCGCACCACCCACGTGACGCCGAGGGCGCCCGCGGCGAAACCGAAGATCTTGCGCATGCTCGTCATCGCGCCCCACCTGTCCTCGCGCCGACCGTCATCGGCCGACGAATTTCGCTGTGCGCTTCTCCTGCCTGGCCAGACGCCCTTCCTCGGCGTCGGCGCTTGTCCACGCCGCTTCCAACGCCTCGCGCTGCGCGACAGTGCCGGGTTCGCGCGTTCCGTCGTCATTGAACACCAGCTTGAGGTGGCGAAGTGACAGCGGCGCGAGTTCCGCGATGGATTTCGCCCACTCCTGTGCGTCGGCGAGGGTGCCGAGCCGGTTGGCGAACCCGAACGCATAGGCGTCGGCGGCCGTCACCGTCTCGGCGCCGAGCAGGATGGTGCGCGCCGGACCCCCGCCGATCAGCGAAGACAATCTGCGCACCGTCCAGCGGTCCACCGAAATACCCAGTTTGGCGGCGGGGATCGCGATGTAGGCATCGGGGGCGATCACCCGCAGGTCGGACGCGAGCGCCAACTGCACCCCCGCGCCGAGCGCCCCGCCGTTGATGGCGGCGATCACCGGAATCGGCACGGACTCGATGGTGTGCAGCATGTCCTGTAATCCCTGCAGGAACTCGTCGGAATAGACCCCCGACAGATCCGCGCCCGCGCTGAAGATCGGACCGCGCCCGGTGAGCACGATCACCCGCGCCTGGTCTCGGACGGCGGCCAGCACGGCCTCGCGCAGCAACGTCACCAATTCGTGGTTGAGCGCGTTGCGGCGTTCCTCGCGTCGCATTTCGATGGTGACGACGTCACCATCGCGGCTGACTCCGAGCATGCATCCTCCCCAACTCACCGTGTCGTTTGGTTACCTTCACTGTGCCACAGTCGGGGAGGGGGGACGTTGCCAGCGATATCACCCCCGGCGGTGCCGACAGATTTCGGCATCCTGGTGATCGGTGCTGGTTCGGGCCTGGCTGTCGGCCGGACCGGTTGGGGGTCGCGAGCGACCGCGGCGCACTGGGTCATCTCGCGCCGCAGCGGCCCCGTGTCAGGCGCCCGCGGTGAATTCGTCCGGGTCGGGACCGATGCGACCGCCGCTGTCGAGAGCGTTGATCGCCGTCATCTGATCGCCGGTCAGCTCGAAACCGAAGACGTCGAAGTTGGCGCTGATCCGCGACGGGGTGACCGACTTCGGGATGACCACATTCCCGAGTTGCAGATGCCATCGGATGATGACCTGGGCCGGGGTGCGCCCGACGGCCTCGGCGATGGAGGTGATCGTCGGATCATCCAGCAGTGTGCCCTGTCCCAACGGGCTCCACGCCTCGGTGGCTATGCCGTTGTTCGCGTGGAAATCACGCAGCTCACGCTGGGCCAGACGTGGATGCAACTCGATCTGGTTGACCGCGGGGATCTCGCCGGTCTCGCCGATGACCCGTTGCAGATTCGCGACCGTGAAATTGGACACGCCGATCGAGCCGACCCTGCCGTCCTTCTTCAATACCTGGAAGGCACGGAAGGTGTCGACGAATCTGTCCGCCACCGCGACCGGCCAATGGATGAGATACAGATCCAGGTAGTCCAACCCGAGCCGCTCGAGGCTGGCGTCGAACGCGCGTAGCGTCGAGTCGTAACCCTGGTCGGAATTCCACAGCTTGGTGGTGACGAAGACCTCGTCACGCGGTAGCCCGGATTCGCGGACGGCACGGCCGGTGCCCTCCTCGTTTCCGTAGATAGCGGCGGTATCGATGCTGCGGTAGCCCGCCCCCAGCGCGGCCTTCACCACCGGGAACGCCTCGTCGGACGGAACTTGGAACACACCGAAACCGAGCTGCGGGATCACGTTCCCGTCGTTGAGCACGATCGGTGGCACGGCGGAGGTCTCGCTACGGAAGGTCACCCGATCGACCGTAGAAGTGCCGGCGCGAACCGTCAACGAACGAGCGGGTGTGTTGGCCGGGGCGTTTTCCATACCATCGGGCCTGCTCGAGGGCCCATACCCCGCCACGCGGTATTCGAACCGGATCGAGGTGGCGCGGACCGTGTTCAGCGCGGTGCGGCGGGCAGACCGAGGCGGCGATACCTCGTGCCGCGCGAGCGCCGCAGTCGCGCCGGGTCGGTCGCGGCGAGGGCCGTCAGTTCCTCGGCGATAGCGGTGACCATGCGGTGTGCGAAATCGTGCGGTTCGTCGGCGGCGTCCGGCATTTCGGGAACAATCCTGTCGACGATTCCGTCGGCGCGCAGTTCCTGCGCGCCGATACGCTGCGCGGCGGCCAACTGCGGGGCGTGGCCGGTATCGCGGTAGACGATGGCGCTCGCACCCTCCGGGGGCAGCGGGGCGAGCCAAGCGTGCGTGGCCGCGAGAACGCGGTCGGCGGGCAGCAGCGCCAGCGCGCCGCCACCGGTGCCCTGACCGAGTAGAACCGAGACCGTCGGGGTTTCCAGGGTCACCAGATCCGCTATGCAGCGGGCTATTTCGGGGGCGAGGCCGCGCTCCTCGGCTTCTTTCGACAATGCCGCGCCCACCGTGTCGATGACCAGGACCAGCGGTAGTCGCAGTTCCTCGGCGAGTGCCATGCTGCGGCGGGCCTCACGCAGCGCCGCCGGGCCCATGGTGTTCTCGTCCTGCTGCCCGGAGCGGTCGTGGCCGAACACCACGCACGGCCTGCCACGGAACCGGGCCAGCGCGAGTACTACGGTCCGGTCGGTCTCCCCCTGGCCGGTGCCGCTGAGCGGAACTCGTTGCGTCACATGGCGGAGAAGGTCGCGGATTCCGGGACGATCCGATCTGCGTGAGATCAAAACCGATCGCCACGCGGAGTTTTCGGCGCGCACATCTTCCCCGACCGACTCCGGTGGCACACGAAGACCGGTCGCCGCCGAATCGGAATCCCGCGGTGCGACCGAATCTTCCCGCACCACAACGTGTTTCCCTGTCACACCGGAAACATGCTGCGGCACAGCAGTATCCGCGATGGTCACGCCACTGAACACACTCAGCGCACGATGGGCGATACGCCGGAAGACCGATACCGGGACCACGCCGTCGATCACGCCGCTGCGGTAGAGATTCTCGGCGGTCTGCACACCCTCGGGAAAATCCGCGTCGTACAACGCCTTGTAGACGCGGGGACCGAGAAAACCGATGAGCGCACCGGGTTCGGCGAAGGTGATGTGGCCGAGCGAACCCCAGGACGCGAAGACCCCGCCCATGGTCGGGTTACGCAGGTAGACCACGTACGGATATCCCGCCGCCTTGTGTTCGGCGACCGCCCCCGCGATCTTGACCATCTGCACGAAGGCAACCGTGCCCTCCTGCATCCTGGTACCGCCGGATGTCGGCGAGGCGACCAGCGGTAGGCCGAGTTCGGTGGCGCGCTCGACCGCGGCGACGATCCGCTCGGCGGCGGCGACCCCGATCGAACCGGCAAGAAATCCGAATTCGCACGCGATGACGGCCACGCGCCGTCCACGCAGCAGCCCCGCACCGGTCAACACCGCTTCATCGGTACCCGCCGCGACCGTCGCCTTGCGCAGATCCTCGTGATACTGGTCCGACGCGGCCACCGCCAAGGGCGGCCGGTCCCAACTCACGAACGATTCCGCGTCGAGCAACTGCCCGAGTAACTCCCGCGCCGAAATCCGCATCGCGCGAGCATATCGGGCGATGCGGAAGCTGGCGGGGGCGGACGCGTTCGACCACCGCACCCGATCCCGACGCCACGGCCTGCCGCCACGTCGGGATCGAATATCAGTAGCCCTGCATAACCTTGCGCAGGGCGTATTCGGTGAGCGAGACGAGCGCCTGCTTGGCGGGTTCGCGACGCCTGGCATCGATGGACAGGATCGGCACATCGGCGGGTACAGCGAGCGCCTGCCGAATATCCTCGATCGGGTACCGCGGCGCGTCATCGAATTCGTTGAGCGCCACCAGGAACGGCAGATTGCGCGCTTCGAAGTAGTCGACAGCCGCGAAGCTGTCCTCGAGCCTGCGGGTGTCGACCAGCACCACCGCGCCGATGGCGCCGCGGATCAGGTCGTCCCACATGAACCAGAACCGGTACTGCCCCGGTGTGCCGAAGAGGTAGAGCACCAGGTCGTCGGCCAGGCTGATACGGCCGAAGTCCATCGCCACCGTGGTGGTCGACTTCATCGGAATGCCGGTCAGGTTGTCGATGCCGGTACTCGCATTGGTTACCAATGCTTCGGTGCGCAGCGGAACGATCTCCGAGACAGCACCGACCATTGTGGTCTTGCCGACACCGAACCCACCCGCGACCACGATCTTCGCCGAGGTCGGCTTGCTGGTGCGGGTGTCGACCTGCGCCGTCGAATCATATACGCCGGAGTCCACTGAGAACCCTTTCGATCAGCTCGCGACGTTCATCGTCGCTGGAATCGTCTTTCAAAGTTGCCGAAACGCGTACATGCCCGGCTTCGATGAGGTCGGCCACGAGTACTCGTGCCACACCTATCGGAATTCCGAGGCGTGCCGCTACTTCGGCAACGGACGGCGATTCTCTGCACAACTCCACGATTGACGTCTCGATGTTGGTCAGTTCGAACTGCCGCTCCAGGGCGACCGGATGCGATGCGACGAGAGCCTCGAGCGCCAACTCGACCGCGGGCCTGGTACGGCCCGCAGTCAGCGAGTAGGGACGAACGAGACTGGGCTCGGCGCTTCCCATGCGGTGATCTTCTATGTCCATCCCACCATCAGGAACCCATCGTGACGCGTGGGGTGGCCTGCACCGTTTGACCCACACGTTCGACCAACAACGCCATCTCGTATCCGACCTGTCCGATATCGCAGGACGTATTGGTCAGGACAGCGAGGTAGGAGCCGTCGCCGACAGCCATCAACAGCAGGTAGCCGTGTTCCATTTCCACGACCGACTGCAGGACGGTGCCGCCCTCGAACAGATTCGAGACGCCGACCGAGAGGCTGGCAAGACCCGCTGTCACGGCCGAGAGTTGCTCGGCGCGATCGACGGGAAGCTGCGCACTCGCGGCCATGAGTAGTCCGTCAGCCGAGACCAGGACGGCATGAGCTACGCCAGGAACCTCGTTGGCGAAGTTCGAAACCAGCCAATCCAGCTGACGATTCGTACCACCTAGATCGGGGTTCATCGGTCTCCTTTATCTCCGGTTAGGTTCGGTGCTTTCATTGCGCGGCCGTCCCGGACGCCTTGTTGGTGACGACTCAAGCTCGACCTGATCGATTCCGGATCTCGGCGCGGCGCCCGATCCACAGCGCCGTTGACGGCACCGGGGACCAGCCTCCCGCCCGGATTGCGTTGCGGCAACCCGGCGGCAGTTTTTGTTTCGGCTTGTGCTTCGCTGGCCCGCCGTGCGGCCTGCCAGCCTTCGTCACCGGGTGATTCGAAGGCAGCGGCCACCTGGGACCGGTCCGGGTTCGGATCCGAGAGCCACGCCGACATCATCTCGGCGAAGATCGGACTGTCCATCGACGTCCCGGTTTCGACGGCGGGTTGCAGTCGAGTCTGGAAGAACGACGCCGCCTTCGCCGGGTTGGAACGGAAACTGTGCTTGCCGGGATCGCGTCCGCCCGCCTGGCCCTCGTCTCCGGCGTCGGAGGCATCTCCGACGGGTTGCGACAGCGCGCGGTCCGACTGCGACAGACCGACTCCGGGCGGCACGACCTCGCGCCGCGGGCCGTTCGCGCCGGGCGAGCGCTGCGGCAGACCTGTCGGGGTCTGCGCGCCGGGCTGACGCTGCGACAGACCGTTCCCGAGCGGTTCACGGGTCGGCAGACCGGTGGGCCCGCTGTCGGGGCGCTGATTCGCCGCGGGCTGACGCTGCGGCAGACCCGTCGGGGTCTGCGCGCCGGGCTCACGGGTGGGCAGCCCACCCGCGGTCGGCTCCTGCTGCGGCAGGCCACCCGGCTGACGCTGCGGCAGGCCACCGGGCGCTCCGTCGCGCGCCGGAGCTCCGTTGGCGCCGGGCGACCTGGTTGGCAGTCCGCTCGCACCCGGATCACGGTGTAGAGCGTTCCCGAGCGGTTCGCGGGTCGGCAGGCCACCGCTCGGCAAGGCGTCCTTCGGCTGATTCGCCGCCGGCTGACGCTGCGGCAGACCCGTCGGGGTCTGCGCGCCGGGCTCACGGGTAGGCAGGCCACTGGCACCGGGTTCCCTGGTGGGAAGACCACCGGCATTCGGGTCGCGCGGCGGCATGCCGTTCATCGGACGCTGCGGGAGACCGCCAGGCGCGGCCTCGCGCGGCGGGGCTCCGTTGGCGCCGGGTTGACGTTGCGGCAGCCCACCCGCGGTCGGCTGCGGTACCCCGTTGGCGCCGGGCTGGCGCTGGGGTAGTTCACCCGAACTCGGATCGCGCGGCGGCGGCTTCGCGCCACCGGACGGTGCGGGCCCGATCACACTGGGTCCACCCGGTCCACCCGGTCCACCCGGTCCACCCGGTCCACCCGGTCCACCCGGTCCACCCGCCGGACGCTGCGGACCGCCGGGGCCGAGCGTGCGCTTGGGCATATTCGCGGCGGCGAGTTTGCCGCGCTGCGGGCCGGGCGGCGGCGTCTGTCCCGGTGCGGGGCGCAGGGTCGGGCCGGACTGGGCCTGATCCTGACTCTGCGACATGGCCGAACCCGGCTGCCGCTGCGGCAGGCCACCGGCCGCCGAGGGGGTGGGCGCACCGGGGCGCGCTGGCTTGCTGATCGGAATCGGACCGCTGACCCCGGGGTCGACGGTAACCATCATGTTGCCGCCCGGCGTGCGCGTGACCGCGCGCGTCTGCATGGACGGCCCGGTCGACGGACGCTGCAACCCGGCGGACTGCGGCGTCTGCTTGGCCGGACCCGGCGCGGCGCCGGTCTGCTGCTTGGCCACCGGCTGGCCCGCGACGATCAAACCGATCGGCACGTGCACGGTCACCGTGACACCGGGATCGCGCGCGGTATCGAAGGTCGGACGCAGCCGCACGGTCAGGCCGTGGCGCTCGGCGAGCCTGCCGACCACGAAAAGACCCATGTGGCGGGCGGTATCGGGGCCGGGCTCCGCGGTCTGTTCCAGCCTGCGGTTGATATCGGCCATCTCGGCGGGCGGCATACCGATACCCCGGTCGGCCACCTCGATCAGCAGGCCCTGGTCGTGCCCCTGCGCGAAGGTGAATTTCACGTCGGTCTCGGGCGGAGAGGCTCGCAGCGCGTTGTCGAGCAACTCGGCGAACAGGTGCGCGAGATCGGAGGCGGCGGGTTCTTTGAGCGAACCGCGCGGGGTCGCGCCCAGCTTGACCCGCTCGTAGTCCTCGACCTCGGAGATCGCGGCGCGCAGCACGTCGGCGATCTCGACCGGGGCGGATTTCGCGCGACGCTGTTTGGTGCCGGCGAGGATCAGCAGGTTGTCGCCGTTTCGGCGCATGCGCGCGGCGAGGTGGTCCAGCCGGAAGAGATTCTCCAGCAGGCGCGGATCCTTCTCGTCGTACTCCATGGCCTCGATGAGGCTCAACTGGTGGTCGACGAGGGATTTGGAGCGCCGTGCCAGGGTTTCGAACATGTCGTTGACCTGCGAACGCATCTGCGCCTGATCGCTGGCCAGGCGCAGCGCCTGGCCGTGGATATCGTCGACGGCGCGGGCCAACTGGCCGATCTCCTCGGTGCTGCGCACCGGCATCGGCTCCAGCGGAACGTCCTCCGGCGACGCGCCGGTACGCAGCTGGGCGACCTCGTGCGGCAGATCACTCTCGGCGACGCGCAACGCGGCGAGGCGGAGCCGGTGCAGCGGCACGATCATCGACCGCGCCACGAATACCGCGAGCAGGAGCGCGGCGAGAATGGTGACGATGACGACCGCGGTGTAGGTCCACGCGTCGGTGTTCGCCTTGGTCGCGAGCGAGTTCATCGAGGTTTCGATGTCCTTGGTCGCCTTGGCGACCACCCGCTCGTAGACGTCGACGCTGCCGGTCATCGAGTTCTTCGACTCACCGAGCGGGATCCGGCCCGCCTGCGCCTCCGGACTCGTCAGGAGGTCTACCCGGGTTTGGACGCCCGCGCGCAGGTCGGCGATCGCCGTATCCCCGTCGGGGAACCGATGCGCGAGCACGTTCAGCATCTGGCGTTCGGTGTTGGTCGCGGTGAGGAAGCCCTGCAGCGCGTCGGGCAGCCGCTTGAGCACGTCGCTGAAGGCCGCCAGCTCACCGACGATGGTGGCGCGCGTATTGAGCGCGTCGACCAGTCGCAGCCGGGCCGCGTCCGTGGCGGGATCACTGACCTGCGAGACGGTGGTCTCCACGATCCGGACGCTGAAGTTGCGGATCCGGTCGATCGCGTCGAGGGATTCCGACGCGACCGCGGCCGCCGTCTTGCCCTTGCTCCGAACCGCGGTCGCCTCGGCGATCATGTTCTCGAGCATCGCGCGCGAGGCGGGTTGACTCTTCAACTTGCCGGTGGCGACCTGAGCCTTGGCGATGGCGTCGTCGAGCTCGCTCAAGTCTTTGTCGGTCACCACGGTCTGGCCGTTCAGTGAGACCAACTGCGAGCCCGCGACCGTCGCCGAGGCAGCACTCAGCCCGGTAACGGCCGGTATCGCCTCGATGTTCTCGGCAACGGTTTCGAGCCGCTGCGCGTTCGAGAACTCGGCGGTGATCCTCGACACGCCGAGGCCGACCGCGACCGCGAGCGGCACGGCGAGAACAGCCGTAACCTTCCAGCGCAGATCCCAATTGCCGAGCGCCCAGCGCTTTCTGCCGGGCCTTGCGGCGTCACGCATCTCCCACTCACTTTCCAAACTGGCCCCAACCCGCGCCATCAGCGAGCCTCCACAATCGCATGCTGGCTCGACGGTTGGAGCTGGCCGAGAACTGCGGCTGGCCGAGAAATTGCGTCTACGACGGCCCAAATAAGTGACATCAGATTCTAACGGATCAGTAACAGCTTGGATGACATCCGGTAAGGCTACGGGTCTTGACCTGCATTTTCCAGACAAAACCAAAGGTCGCAGCACCCGCCCGGGCGTCGCGTGAAGTCTGCCACAATCATGCAGATCTATCGAGGCGGGCATCGAGGCGAGGCTAGGGAGTCACGGTTTTGAGCGTGAAGCACGAGTACCGACCGGTCTATCAGACCAGCTTGGTCGACCCTGCCGAGTTCTGGACAAGTGCTGCTGAGGCCATCGATTGGGACGTTCCACCCACCCAGATCGTCGACGCCGGCGCCCGTCCCGTCGCCCGGTGGTTTCCGGATGCTCGCCTCAACACCTCGTTCAACGCCCTCGACCGCCACGTGCACGGCGACGCCGACGGCGCGGGCAGCCGGGCCGAACAACCCGCTCTGATATACGACTCCGCTATGACCGGCGCCAGGGGTGTTTACACCTACGCCGAACTTCTCCGCGAGGTCTCGATATTCGCGGGGGCCATGGTCCGACTCGGCGTCGGCGTCGGCGATCGTGTCGTGATCTATCTGCCGATGATTCCCGAAGCAGTCATCGCCATGCTCGCCTGCGCCCGAATCGGCGCGGTGCATTCGGTGGTGTTCGGCGGCTTCGCCGCTCCGGAACTCGCGGCCCGTATCGATGACGCCGAACCGGTATTGATCGTCACCGCCTCCGGCGGCCTCGAACCCAATCGCAAAATCGAATACCCGCCGATTGTGTTGCAGGCATTGGAAATCGCGGAGACGAACGCGCCGCGCGCCGTGATCGTCAAACAGCGCAAGCAGTTCCAGACCATCAAATTCTCGGCTCCGCAGGATGCGACGGAATCTCTACCGAGTTCGAGCGCGACCGTCGCGGCGCGGTGGCTGGATTGGGAGGACGCGGTACACGACGCCGAACCGGCCGATCCGGTGAGCGTGGCCGCCACCGATCCGCTCTACATCCTCTACACCTCGGGGACGACGGGTAAGCCCAAGGGCGTTATTCGTGACAACGGCGGTCACGCCGTGGCCCTCGCCTGGTCCATGCGCAATATCTACGACGTCGGCCCCGGCCAGGTCATGTGGGCCGCCTCCGATGTCGGCTGGGTCGTCGGCCACTCCTACATCGTCTACGCGCCGCTGCTCGTCGGGGCGACCACCCTGCTCTACGAGGGCAAACCGGTCGGCACCCCGGACGCGGGCGCCTATTGGCGTGTCGTCGCCGAGCACAAGGTGCGGGTGCTTTTCACCGCGCCGACCGCGCTGCGCGCCATCCGCAAGGCCGACCCCGACGCCGAACTCGCCTCCCAGCACGATCTGTCCTCGTTGCGTGCCCTGTTCTGCGCGGGCGAACGGCTCGATCCGGCCACCTTCGAATGGGCGACCGAGACGCTGCTGGCCGACCGGCCGGACTGCCCGGTGGTCGACCACTGGTGGCAGACCGAAACGGGCTGGCCGATCTGCGCGAATCCGCTGGGGCTGCAACCACTGCCGATCAAACCGGGCTCGTCATCGGTGCCGGTGCCCGGCTACCGGTTGCGTGTGCTCGACGCCGAGGGGAATCCGGTGCCGCCCAATACCGAGGGCAATATCGTCATCGGCCTCCCACTGCCCCCCGGCACACTCACCGGCCTATGGCACGACGAATCACGTTTCGTCCGTTCCTACATGTCGGCCTTCCCCGGCCACTACCTCACCGGCGACTCCGGCTACTTCGACGACGACGGCTACCTCTACGTCCTCGGCCGCAGCGATGACGTGATCAATATGGCCGGGCACCGGCTCTCGGCGGGCAGTATCGAGGCCGCCATCGCGGGCCACCCCGCCGTCGCCGAATGCGCGGTCGTCGGCCTCGCCGACGAACTCAAGGGCCAGCGCCCCATCGCCTACGTGGCGCTCAAGGAGGGGGTCGAGATCGAGCCCGCGCGACTACGCGCGGAGTTGATCTCCCGGGTACGCGAGCAGATCGGCGCGATCGCGACCCTGCACGACGCGATCATCGTCTCGGCCTTGCCCAAGACCCGATCCGGCAAGATCCTGCGCAAGACCATCCGGCAGATCTCCGCCGGTAACGAATACGAGATCCCCTCGACTATCGAGGACCCCGCGGTGCTCGTCGCACTGGCGGATCAGATTCTTTCCGGTAGGACACCGATCGCGCCGATCACCGACCTCTCCGATACGGATGATCCGGTCACCCCTGCCTGATTCCGGCGGTCTCAGAGATCTCTCAGGGTTGGTTCACACGCGTGCCAGCGCAACGCAATAGCGTCGAAGGCGGTCCGTGATATTTCGGATACCCGAACCACTATCTGGAGGCACCATGAAGCGTTTCCGCACTCGTACCGCCGTCACCGCCCTCGCCGCGGGCGGCGTCGCGAGCGTGGCGGTTCTGCTGAGCCCGTCGATCGCCGCCGCGGGACCGATGGAACTGGCCGCACCACTGCTCAACAGCGACTGTTCCTTCGCCCAGGTCGACGCCGCGCTGCACGCCGAGGCGCCACGGCTGGCCTCGGTACTCGACGCGAATCCCACCCAGAAGGCCGAACTGCAACGCAAATTCGACCAGCCCGTCGAACAGCGTCGCGCCGAATTGCAGCGCGCGATCGATGAGAATCCGCAGGCGGCCCAGCAGGCCCAGAACGATCCCCGCTCGGCCGAACTGCGCGACACGATCGCCACCGTCGCCGCGGTCTGCCACAACTACTGATCGGGCACGCCAGGAATCCAGCCATCCGCCCAACCACAGGCCCGGCGCGAGACTCTTGATGACACCCATTGCCCGGCCGACGCGGAGAGGCGCATATGCCCGAGGTGACTACGACCCCGACCGTCCTCGTCGTCGATGACGACGAGGACGTGCTCGCCTCGGTCGAGCGTGGACTCAGGCTTTCCGGATTCACCGTGCTCGTCGCCCGAGACGGGGCCGCGGCGTTGCGCAGCGTGAACGAGCACGCGCCCGACGCGATCGTGCTCGATATGAACATGCCGGTACTCGACGGCGCGGGCGTGGTGACCGCGTTGCGCGCCCTCGGCAACGATGTGCCGATCTGCGTGCTCAGCGCCCGTGCCTCGGTCGACGACCGCATCTCGGGATTGGAGTCCGGCGCCGACGATTACCTGGTCAAACCGTTCGTACTCGCCGAACTGGTCGCACGGATCCGGGCGCTGCTGCGGCGGCGCTCGGATACCCCGGCGACACCGACCCCCGGCGCGATCACGGTCGGTCCGCTCGAGATCGACGTCGACGGCTATCGGGCGCTGCTGCACGGCAACGAAATCGAACTCACCAAACGCGAATTCGAGCTGTTGTCGACACTGGCGCGCAACGCGGGCGTGGTCCTGAGCCGGGAGCGGCTGCTGGAGCTGGTCTGGGGTTACGACTTCGCGGCCGACACCAATGTGGTCGACGTCTTCGTCGGCTACCTGCGACGCAAACTCGAGATCGCGGACACGCCGCGGCTGCTGCACACCATTCGCGGAGTGGGGTTCGTGCTCCGGGCGCCCAAATGACCTCGGCTCCGAAACCCCGTCGGCGCCGCACCTTCTCACTGCGCACCAGGGTTGCCGGGGCCGCCGCGATGGGCGCGGTGATCATCGTGACCCTGCTCAGCCTGATCAGTATCCGCGCGATCGAACGCAACAATCTGCAACAGAGCGATCAGCAGCTCGCCCTCGCCTCACGCCTGGTCCTGATCGAACCGGTCATCGCGGTCGGTCTGGTCGGTCTCACCGGACTGAACAACCAGATCGCGGTGACGGTGCGCGAGAACGGTTCCGTGCTCGCCAGTAGTCCGACCGAGTTGCCCGATCTGCCCACCGGTTCGCATACCGCCCAAGTGGACGGCACCTCCTATCGCATCCTCACCACCACCGAGAACCAGCCGCAGGGCCGCACTGTCGCACTCGGGATCCCCGCCGAGGACGCGGCAAGGGCTACCGAGGAGCAACAGCGTTTCGTCCTCGCGGGCGCGCTGGCCGCCATCGCCGCGACGGCTGTCCTCGGCTGGTTGCTGGCCGGTCGCGCGGTGCGTCCCATCGTCGACCTCACCCGGCAGGTCAGCGCCCGCAGCGCCTTTCCCGATCCCGATGATCCCCGCCCGCCGGTGGACGGCTCGGGTGTGCGGGAGGCCGAGAAACTCGCCGAGGCCGTCAACACCATGCTCGCGCGCGTCGATCAGGCGCAGTCCGAAACCGCCGCCGCCCTGGAAACCGCGCGTGATTTCGCGGCCGTCTCCGCGCACGAATTACGGACACCGCTCACCGCCATGCGGACCGATCTGGAGGTACTGCGCACCCTCGACCTGGACGAGGCACAGCGCACCGAAATCCTCGGCGATCTGCAACGCGGCCAGGAGCGCGTCGAGACGACGCTGGCCGCGCTGGAGCGACTGGCGACCGGCGATCTCACCAATGCCCGCGACCACGTCGCCACCGATGTCGGCGATATCTGCGATCAGGCCGCCCACGACGCCATGCGCCACTTCCCCGGTCTCACCGTCGATATCGACACCGACGCCGAATTGGTGATCTACGGCCTGCCCGCCGGGCTGCGCCTGGCCGTCGACAACGCGCTGGCCAATTCCGTCAAACACGGCCGCGCCACCCATGCCCTCGTCTCGGCGCATCGCACCGGGCCCGGCCAGATCCTCATCACCGTCGACGACAACGGTCGCGGGATCCCCGCCGACGAACGCGAGGCCGTCTTCGCACGGTTCTACCGCGGCAGCCAGGCCAGCAAGGGCGGATCGGGACTCGGCCTCGCCTTGGTGGCCCAGCAGGCCCAACTACACGGCGGCCACGCCTATTTCGCCGACAGCCCACTGGGCGGAGCGCGACTCGTTCTCGAACTGCCACAGCGCGGTACGAACTTCTAGCGCGGCTCGCGGGCCACGGCCACCGAGTCGGCGAGCTGTCCCGCACCGCTCTCGCGGGCCCCGGCGAATCCGATTCGCCGGTACCCGGAAACGACGGAACCGGCCGGGGATGCGCGGGGACGGCGATTGCCGCCGATCCGCACTCCCCGACCGGTTCCGAAGCCGAGAGTTACTCGTGCGCAACTATCCCTGGGGCTTGGTGACGGTGACCGGCTTGGCCCAATCCGACAGCGTCACGTTGATGGAGCCGTCGCCCTTCTTGATGACGGCGCGGACCAGGTTCGGGCCCGTTCCGGTCGAGGGGGCGGCCGAGGGAAGGGCCGAGGCCGAACCGCTGGGCGGGGCGACATCGGCGATGTACAGCGTGATCGGGAACGAGCCGCCGCCGTCGCCGGACTTGGGCACGATCGGATCGATCACCGAGGAGTCGATGGTTCCGCTCACCTTGACGACGGCAACGCCCTCAACGGATTCGCGCCCTTCGACCTTCGGGTTCTTCACCTGGGCGATGACGTTGGCCAGGCCCTTGTCCTTGTCGAGGATGACGCCCGGATCGTAGATCTTCTCCGAGGGACCGAGATCGGCATATTTGCCGTCCTCGAGCTGCGCCCACATGGACTTGTCGACGACAACGAACTTGGCCTTGATGAACGGGGCGTCCGGCTTGGTGCGGACCTTCGCCTCGCCCTGCGCCGCACCGGCGCCCTGCGGCTGGTTGGTCACATCGGCGGAAACGCTCTCTACCGGGAGATTCGGGATGCTCGTGACGGTGAGGTTCAGGTGCACCGCCTGCAGGGTCTGGGTGGTCTTGGCTGATTCCTGCACAATCTGCGCGGCGTCGGGCAGTGGGCCGGTCGCCGTCGCCGCGGTGGAGGTTGTGCTCGAATCGTCTGAACCGCAGCCGGTCACGATCGCCGCGAACAGCGATGCCGCCACCGCGACGGTGCCGAAACGGACCGGCGAGAGTCGACCGATTCGAGGTCGGAGAGATGTTGAAGTGCGCATTGACAAGTCACTCATGTTCTGCCCCCAGAGAGTGCATGGTCCATCGACCGGGTTGAAGTCGACAGCTGCTGCTGCCGGCTGAGTCGTAGTATGCAGCACTTCTCCTAGCGGTGAAGCTGTCCCATTTGACCGGGTCCATGCGGCCGACCCTTGGCCGAACCACGATCTGGAACTGCTGCGGGCGCCGACGTTACCCTGTGATCGGTCTTCTCGCATAGATCGGGGGCGAACCCATCGCGACCGCGATACGGGTTAAGGGATTGTTTAGTGAGACGTTAGGCGTTGCAAGCACGATACTGACCATGAACACTCGGACGGTGTGCGTGACCTGGGAGAATGCCCCGGCTCGACCGGGTACCGCGCACCGCGCGTATCCGCGACGCACGCCCTGAACAAGCCCACGGCCGAATGAGATACGGCCTCTCACCGCGGATCAGATACGAAGGAACACGATGACGAACACCCAACCCGACACGGAGGAGCAGGACTTCCGTCGGCCTCCCGTCCCTCCGGGCAGACCCCCGATCTCGAATGTGTGGGTGTACAACGGGAAAGCCTACGACCTCAGCGACTGGATCTCCAAGCATCCCGGCGGCGAGTTCTTCATCGGCCGGACGAAGAACCGCGACATCACCTCGATCATCGGTTCCTACCACAAGGATCCCGAGCGGATCGAGCGAATGCTGCAGCGTTACGCGCTGGACCGCGACGCGCTTCCCGAGGATATCCATCCCAAGAACAACGCTCCCGACTTCCTGTTCAACGAGGGTTTCGACAGCTGGCGCGACACCCCGAAGTACAGCTTCGACAACAAGGAAGACCTGCTCCACAAAGTCAAAGCGCGACTGAAAGACCCGGAGCTGGCCGCGCGGATCAAACGCATGGACACGATCTTCAACGTCGTGGTCGCGCTGCTTGCCGTCGCCTACTTCGCGGTACAGGGACTGCGCTTGGTCCAGCCGGGCTGGATGCCGCTGCCGATCTTCGTGATCGCGATGGTGCTGCTGCGCAGCTCGCTCGCCGGCTTCGGTCACTACGCGATCCACCGCGCCCAGAAGGGCATGAACAAGATCTACACGAATGCCTTCGACTTCAACTACGTGGCGCTGGCATTCGTCACCGCGGACGGCCACGCGCTGCTGCACCACCCGCACACCCAGAGCGAAGTCGACATCAAGAAGAACGTCTTCACGATGATGATGCGGATCCCCCGGCTGTATCGGATACCGATCCACACCATCCACAAGTTCGGGCACGCGCTCACCGGCATGACCATCCGACTGCTCGACGTCTGCAGGCTCACCCGCAAAGTCGGCATCAAGGATATGTACGGGACGTGGGGCGGCGCGTTGCCGCACTTCATCGGATCGTTCGGGGTGCGTTTCCTGCTCGTGGCCGAGTTGGCGCTGTTCATTCTGGCGGGCGACTTCTTGGCCTGGGCACTGCAGTTCGTGTTCACGCTGTGGATCAGCACCTTCCTCGTCGTCGCGAGCCACGACTTCGAGTTGGATACCGAGGAACTCGAAACCGATACCGAGGACTGGGGCGTCAACCAGCTCGAGCAGGCGTACGACCTGAAGGTCGTCGGCAACCGCTACGTCGACTGCTTCCTCTCGGCGGGTCTGAGCTCCCATCGCGTCCACCACGTCCTGCCCTACCAGCGCAGCGGATTCGCCAATATCGCCACCGAAGACGTGCTCCGCGAGGAGGCCGCGAATTTCGGGGTGGAGTGGATTCCCGCGAAGAGCTTCTTCACCGACCGATTCCCGAAGCAGATCCAGACCTATCTGCTGTCGCGCTCCGATGAGGCGAAGGAACGAAATTGGGGCTTCGTCCGCGAGCATTGCTCACCCTCGGCCTTGAAGACCTGCGCCGTCTACACGGTTCAGGGGTTCACCGGAATCGGCACGGTATAACCCCATTCCCGATTTCGCGTCCACAGTCCGTCCGCAAGATTTCCACTCGCAGGCGGTGAGATCAACACATTTTTTCGAAAGGTAGAGAGTCGTGTCCATAACGATCGATGAAGGCAGCGTTCGCAGCCTGGGGACAACCCGCCACCTGGCGGATGGGGAACAAGGGCACGACCTCGCCGAGCGGATGATGCCGCCGGCGCCGCCGATCACGGTGGGTGTGATCGAGAGTATCGCGACCGGTTCGCCGGCTCAGGTATTCGACCAGGCCGCAGCCGCCGGGCAGGTGGCCGAACTGTTCGGCGACGAGCAGCAGCGGACCAGGATCGCCCGGATATATCAGAAGACCAGAATCGGCACCCGTCATCTCGCGGTCGATCCGCTCGATCCCGAATTCCTGGCATACAGCCGCAAACCCGGCACCATCCGGGAGCGCATGAACCTGTTCTACCAGCACGCGGTTCCGCTGGCCGTCGACGTGGCGGGACGCGCCATCGCCGGCATCGAGGACCCGACCGATATCGGCCTGCTGGTCTTCGTGACCAGCACCGGATTCATCGCCCCCGGTGTCGACGTCGCCGTGGTGAAACAGCTCGGCCTCTCACCGTCGGTCAGCCGCGTCGTCGTGAACTTCATGGGCTGCGCCGCCGCGATGAACGGCATGCGCACCGCCGTGGATTACGTGCGGGCGCATCCGGACAAGAAGGCGATGCTCATCTGCATCGAGTTGAGTTCGGTCAACGCCGTTTTCGACGACGACGTCAACGATGTCATCACCCACAGCCTGTTCGGCGACGGATGCGGCGCGGTCGTCATCGGCGCCAGCCAGGTGCACCAGCCGCTGGCTCCGGGCAGCGTCGTGATCCGCGAGAGTTTCAGCCACCTGCTCGACGACGCCGAGGACGGCATCGTGCTCGGGGTCAACAACAGCGGCATCACCTGCGAGCTGTCGGAGAACCTGCCCCACTACATCTACAACGGGGTCGATCCCGTGGTCACCGAAATCCTGCGGGCCAATGGATTGCGCAAATCCGATGTCGACCTGTGGGCGATCCACCCTGGCGGTCCCAAGATCATCGAGGAGTCGGAGCGTTCGCTCGGCCTTCCGGCCGAAACCGCGGCGCTGAGCTGGGAAATCCTCGCCGAGCACGGCAACATGCTCAGCGTTTCGCTGATCTTCGTGCTGGAACGCATGATTCGGCAGACCGAGTCGACCGGCCCGATCTCGACGGGTGTGGCCTTCTCCTTCGCGCCGGGCGTCACGCTCGAAGGCATGATCTTCGACATCATCCGCCGGTGAATCCCACCCCACCGGCATAGGCGAGAAAGCACAGAAACAATGCAACTCATCAGATTCCTGATCTCCATATCCTGGGTGCGGATCGTGGGCGTCATCGCCACGGGTCTCGTGGCAGGTGCGGCCAACACCTACCTGGTGACACTCATCAACAGTGTCGTCTCCCCCGAGCCGCGCCCCGGTGACCTGCTGCAACGCTTCGCGCTAACCGGCCTGGTCCTTCTGGTGAGTGGCTTGATTTCCCAGATCCTGCTGATCCGCCTCGCCCAGGACGCGATCTTCCGGCTGCGGGCGGATCTGAGCACCGGGGTCGTCTCGGCCCCGCTCGAACACCTGGAACGCCTCGGGACGCATCGCCTCATCGCGACGCTCACCGAAGATGTCCGCGCGCTGTCGCAGGCCGTGACCGCGATCCCCGCCATCTGCATCGACGTGGCGACGATCGTCGGCTGCTTCATCTTCCTGGCGATCCTGTCCGGTCCGATCTTCGCGATCACGGTGGCGGGCACGCTCGTCGGCATCGCCTGCGTCGAACTGTTCCTCAAGCGGGTGCGCGCCATCTACCACCACGCACGGGAGAACGAGGACCTGCTGCTGCGGTCCTTCCAGGCCGTGACGCTCGGTATCAAGGAACTCAAACTGCACCGCGGCAGGCGCAGGGATTTCATGGACCGCCACCTGCTCGGATCGGCGCAGACCCTGCGCGAGCAGAACGTCGAGGCCAGCACCAAATTCTCGGTGGCCCAGGGTCTGGGACAGGCGCTGCAACTCGGCACGATGGCGCTGATCCTGTTCGGGATCGCCGCCTCACTCGACCTGCCGCGCAATGTGATGGTCGGCTACGTCCTGGTGACCACCTTCCTGGCGATGCCGATGCAGAACTTCATGCACCGACTCCCGGATCTGGTGCGCGGTGACGTCGCGCTGGCGAAGATCCGCACCATGAACCTGTCCATGGAGACCTCGCACGACGAGGAACAGCTGCCCTTCACCGACCGCCCCGCCGCGAGCGAGGCGCGACTGGAGCTGACCAATGTCAGTTACAGCTACGCGGCCGAACAGGCCCCGCCGTTTCCGGAAGGTCCGGGTGGCCCGCCGCCCGGCGGACCCCCACCGGGCGCACATCCGGGCGCGCGACCGGGCGGACCCCCGCCCAAAGGTCATCACGGTGGGCCGCCGCCCGGCGGCGGTCCGGGAGGACGGCCGGATGTCAACGGCCGCAAGCGACTCGATCACGGCGCACACATCGGCCACCCGATCCCGCACGGCGCGCCCCCTGCTCTCGCTCCCGCCGCCCTCGCGACCGTGGACGATTCCGGCTTCCGGCTCGGCCCGATCGACCTGGTCTTCGAACCGGGGCAGATCACCTTCATCGTCGGCGGCAACGGCAGCGGCAAATCCACGCTGGCGAAACTGATCACGGGACTGTATGTGCCGAGGTCGGGGTCGGTAGCACTGAACGGCGAGAAGATCGATCACGAGAATATCGAGTGGTTCCGGCAGAATTGCTCGGCCATCTTCAGCGATTTCCACCTGTTCGAGGACTACCTGGGATTCGACCGGCCCGGTATCGATGACGAGGTGCATCGGTATCTCGAGGAGTTGCAGATCGCGCACAAGGTGACCGTGCAGAACGGGCGGCTGTCCACGATCGCGTTGTCGCAGGGCCAACGGAAACGGCTGGCACTGCTGACCGCATTGCTCGAGGATCGCCAGATCTACCTCTTCGACGAGTGGGCCGCCGACCAGGAACCCCGGTTCCGCGAGGTGTTCTACGACGAGATCCTCACCGATCTGAAGCGGCGCGGAAAGACCGTCATCGTCATCACGCACGACGACCGGTATTTCGACCGCGCGGATCAGCTCGTGAAATTGGATTTCGGACGGGTTGTCGCTGCCTGATGCGATCCCGCGAGGATCGCGGCGTTTCTTGTGATGGTGTCGATGTGGCTGCGCGTGTCGACCGTGCCAGCTTCCGGTGAACCGGGGGCGCGATTGTCCGAGGAGGCCGGGGCCGGGCCTCCTACGACGGCGTGAGCGCTTCCGGCTGGCCCTTATCCGGCCGGATTCCAGATGATCGCGGTGAGCAACGACGATCTCGAACCGGTCGTCGTTTACAGCAGGCGACCGAGTAATCCACTGCCGGAACGATATTCGGTTACCAGTGCTGGTCTTCCAGTTCTCGAGCGCGTTGGACGGCGTCGGCCAGCCACGTGGTGAAGGTGGCGGTCAGCTCCGCCGGGGTGGTGGGACGGACGGTGATGTGTTGAGCGTGGATTTCGGTGTAGCGGCCGTCGTCGGTGATGTCGTACCACTGCACGGTGTTCGACGCGTCGGGTCGACTGTGCAGGGGGCCGACCAGCAGACCCGCCGAACCGCCGCCGTCCGCGGGGCGGCCAAGCAGGCGACGATACTGCTCGCGAGGCGTGTTACGTGCGTTGTCCCGCAGATACGTTCCCTGGGACGAGCGCAGGTCGCCGGGGTGGAAGGTAGCCGGTGGCCGACTCCCCGGCGAACAGGGCGGAATCGACTTGGTGATCTGGGAGGCGAGCGATTCGGGACGGCAGGTCCGTAGTCGGATGGGACCGTTGTCCTCGCCGCGCACCGCCTGGAATGCCACGACCGCGTGGAAGGGATTGCGCGCGCCGACGATCCGGTATTGCTTCACGTCACCCGTGCTGTCCCGGTGCTTGCGAGTGCCGCCGAGGATTTCGATGCGCATATCCGACTCGGACAGGGTGTGCATCGCGAGCATGATCTGTTCGAGTTCGTCGGTGTCGTAGCGGGCACGCACCAGCTCGCGGTGTCGCTGGAAATCGTTCTCCACGGCGAATCGGCTGAGATACTTCAACGGGCGAGGGAACCGGTCATTGGCTTCGCCATACCAGAGTGCGGCGAAATCTTCGCTGTCCCAGGTCCATTCGGGCATTATTGGATCCATTCGATCGTGCGTGGTCGACACCGGTACCGCGAAGGCCGCTACTCCTGAGGCGGATCGCCACCGATGACGCCTCCCGGCACCGTTTTCGGCTGCTCGCCGAGCAATTCCTCGGTGTTCTCCATAGTGATCAGGTAGTCCGGAATGCCGTGGCTGGAATCCTGCTCCGATTGGCCGCCACCTCGACCCGCGCCCATACCGCCCATACCCGCCATTCCGGAGCGGCCGGTCCCGGATGACGACGCGGCGGTCGCGGCCGTGGTCGGGGTCGACGTGGCCGTTCCCGGCGTGCCGGTCACGCTGCGGCCTGCGCCGGGAGAGCCGGAACCCGGTGTGCCAGAACCAGGTGTGCCGCTCCCCGGGGTTCCCGAACTCGGTGTCCCGGTGCCGGCGGGGTTGGTTCCGGAGGGTGTGGTCGGGGCATTCGAGAAGGGCGTACTCGGATCGGACGGACTTGCCGCACTCGGCGTGGTCGGCGACGAACTCGGATTTTCCGAATCGTGTGTGTTCCCGTCGCCCGGATCGACGGCGGGCTGTTCCTCGGGGTCGGCGCTCTTGGGATCATCCGCATTGGAGGACGGGGTGTTCGCCGGGTTGCTCCCGGAGCCGCTGCCCGAGCCGCCGCTGCCACTACCCGAACCGTTGGCGCTTCCGTCCTGGTTGCTCGTCGGACCCGAGATATCCAGGGGTTTGGTCACATCGACCGGCTCAGGGAACACCGGGATCCGACTGTCGAGACCTACGAACCGATCGACGTAGTAGTCCTTCATCGCGGCCTGGGCTTCTTCTTGCCGGTCCTCGATGAGACCGTCTCGATTGTTGCCGACCCACGGCCAGGAATCCTTGTGCCACCACGCTTTTTCTTCGACCGGATCGGGTAGGCGGGTTTTGGTGGCCTCGATGGACGCGGCGGCCTCCGACACCCGGTTGCTCAGCTCGTTCATCGGGGTCGTCAATTCGTGGGCGGCGGTGGTGTAGCGCGAGACCGCGTCCTTGGCGCTATTGGCGGCATTTCCCGACCAAGCACCATCGATCGATTTCTTGATACTGATGGAGAAGACCTCGACGCCCGCCTCCCACTGTTCGGCGATCGCCTTGTAGCGTGCGGCAATGCCCGTTGCCTCGGAGGGTGTCAGGGGATCGAATGCTCCGCTGATCTCGACGTGTTTGTGATGCTTGGGGTTTTCCCCGCCGCCGGTGATGCGGGTCGGCTCGTATTCGGTCATGACGTGGCTCCCGAGGTGAGAGGCTCCGGTTGGCCTTTATCGGGAGTGCTGAGTTTCGGGTCGATCGGGGTGGGGTTTTCGGGGAGTTGCGCGAGGAGTTCGTTCACTCGGGCGGCGAAGTCACTGTCTTCCTGCTCGTAGCGTTGGCGGATCTCGCGGTGCAGGGTCTGGATGTCCTGGACGACCTTGTAGTGCTCCTCGAGAACAGCGTGAACACTATTGCCATCCCCCTTGGCTTTCTGCCGGAACCGGCCTACCAGGGTTCGGGCGGAGGTCAGGATCCCCTGGTCGGCTCCGATTCCCCACTGGGCGTTGTCGATATCGGAGATATCGCGGGCCGCTCGCTGCATTCTCTGGATCAAGTCCATGAATCGCTGGCAGTCACGATCGATGTACACGAACTCCTCAGGCTCGATCCGCAACCCCAACCGGCCCTCCCGAGCCTCGGTAATCAGATTCGGCAACTTACTCGGGACCGAGTTGTCCTCTGCCATATCCCCGTAATCCCTCCCTGTCGAACAGTTCTCGCAAACCCATCAGGCACCGGCGGGCAGCGTCGGCACAACCTTCTCCGCCAACGCCAACCCGAGCTGACAGGTATCGATATTCCCGGTAGTACGAGACGGCGGGTTATCAAGATGGAACTCGAGGCTTCCCCCCTTGATCTCCACATTGATCGAGCACACCTCGCTGGGAGCCTCCGTGGTACGACGAGCGGTGATCGCCGGCCGCCCCCCGATGGTCACTTCCTGCCCCTCGTTGTAGAAGGTCGCGTTCTTCCGCACGAAGGCCAGGGTCATATTCGTCACGCGGATCGATACCGCGTACCCCTTGGACTGAACCCATCCACACCCCTCCCAGATGATCCCACCCAACCCTGAAGCATTCTCGGTATTCGGCACGGCCGCAGCATGCAATTTCTCCGAATCCAACACACTCTGCGGCACATCCGTACACGGGTCATACGACTGCGGAACATCCACCTCGAGCCCGAGCTTATTCAACGAACTCGGGGCCACCCCCGACGACGGCCCCGAATCCCCGCCCGACGGACCACATCCCGACAGCACCGTTGTCAGCAGTCCGGCCACCAGCCCGGCACCCACGATCATCCGCATATTCGCCCCCGATTCCCGTGCCCGGCCTGCATACCCCGACGACTATATCGAAACGCACCACCGCACGACCCCTCCCGGATGCGGCCCGCGGACGCGGACACCGCGCAGCCTGTCCGAGCCGATAGCGACTCATACAGATTTGGACGCACCAACCCCCATCCTGGTTCCCCGGATTCCCACATCCCCACAGCCGGAAACGAAAACGGCCCGTGCTCCACTCGGCGGGTTCATGCGGTCGTCGCAACACTCTCGATTGAGAGGTTGCGACGACCGTGTCGTTTGCAGAGGACGTGGAACAGTTCGGCGACCTGTTG